>CANGOY010000200.1 GCA_947455585.1 Comamonadaceae bacterium | reverse complement strand
GATGCCCGCCCCCATCTACTACGCACACCGTTTGGTCGAGCGCCAAGCCCAGCTGCGCAAAGACGGCCGCTTGCCTTTCTTGCGTCCTGATGCCAAGAGCCAAGTGACCATGCGTTACGTGGACGGCAAGCCTCACAGCATTGACACCGTGGTGTTGTCGACGCAACACAGCCCTGACCAAAGCGAGACGGCTACCAAGATGAAAGACCGCTTCGTGGAAGCCATCATCGAAGAAATCATCAAGCCCGTGTTGCCCAAAGAGTGGTTGCAAGACACCAAGTTTTTGATCAACCCCACAGGCCGTTTCGTCATTGGTGGCCCACAAGGCGATTGCGGTTTGACAGGCCGAAAAATCATTGTGGACACCTACGGCGGTGCATGCCCTCACGGTGGTGGCGCGTTCTCCGGCAAAGACCCATCCAAGGTGGACCGCTCTGCCGCTTACGCTGCACGTTACGTGGCTAAAAACATCGTGGCCGCAGGCTTGGCCACACAGTGCCAAGTGCAAGTGGCGTACGCCATTGGCGTGGCACGCCCCATGAACATCACCGTGAACACAGCGGGTACTGGCGTGATTTCTGACGACATGTTGTCAGCCTTGGTGGCCGAGCACTTTGACTTGCGCCCCAAAGGCATCATTCAAATGCTCGACTTGCTGCGCCCCATCTACAGCAAGACCGCCGCCTATGGTCACTTCGGCCGTGAAGAACCCGAGTTCACATGGGAACGCACCGACAAGGCTGCTGAATTGAAGGCCGCTGCTGGCGTGAAGTAAACGCCTCGCTGCTTCTCTGAAGGGCCTCTCGTTTCACGGGAGGCCCTTTTCTTTTACGCATCTCTCACGCGCTCAAGAAAGCGTTGGCGTCAACCTTCCCCGCCACCCAACGCCTTGTACAACTGCGCGGTCGCCCCCAACAACTGTCGCAACACCTGCACACGCGACTGCTGAGCCAACAAACAATCACGCTGCGCATCTAACAACTCAAACTGGTTCGCGGCGCCTTGCTCATACCGCACGTCCATCACACGCAAGCGCTGCTGCTGGCTCTGCACCCAACGGGTTTGCGAGTTGAGTTGCTGCTGCAAGGTGTCACGCGCGACCAACAAATCCGCCACTTCACGGAAAGCTTGTTGCAAGGTTTTTTCATACGTCGCGACGGCCTGTACTTTGCGCGCCTCGGCCACATCCACGTTACCCGTGGTGCGGCCCCAGTCAAACAGCGGCATTTGCAGCGTGGGCATGAAGTTCCAACTGCGAGAGCCCGGATCAAACAAACCATTCAAACTTGTGCTGCTTGAACCAGACGCTCCGGTCAATTGCAAGCGAGGCAAGAACCCTGCGCGCGCCACACCAATGTTGGCATTGGCTGCGACCAAGCGCTGTTCGGCGGCGCGCACATCGGGACGACGCAGCAGCACATCTGACGACAAGTCTGCACTCCACGCCAAAGACAAATTTTGCGAATCCAGCGCGACAGCGGCAGGTAAGTCCGCTGGCAAACGCCCGCCAACCAACACAGCCAATGCATTGCGCGCCTGTTGCAAGCTGCGGTCCGTGCTGAGTTGCTCACTTTGCGCAGCTGACAAGGCGACCTGCGCAGAAGCAACGTCGACATCGCTGGCCGCGCCTAGCGCTTGCTTGCGCATCGTCAAGTCAAACACCTGTTGACGCCCCGATGCGGTCTGCCCAGCCCATTCGCTGCGCAACTCCAAGTCTTTGACCAAGTAATAGCCATTGGCCACATCGCTGATGAGGCCCAAGCGCACCACGCGCTGCTCCTCTGCGCTGGCTTGGTAATTGGACTTGGCGGCTTGCGTCAAGTCAGCCACTCGGCCCCAGAAATCCACCTCAAAAGAAACCAAGTTCACATTGGCGTCGTAACGGTTGAGCCGCACAGGCGTGGCACTGTTGTTCACAATGCCAGCCGGCGTGACTGACGCTGTGCGCCCCACCGACATGGTGGCGCTGGGCAGTTGGTCTGCGCCTTGCACACCCCACAAAGCACGCGCCTCCTCCATGCGCCCCACCGCAATGCGCAAATCGTGGTTGCGCTCTAAGGCGACGCGAATCAGGCCACGCAAATGGGCGTCGGTGTAAAGAGATTCCCAAGGAATATCTTGCAACTGCGAGGTATCGGCCGCACCGGCTTGAGCAGACCAACTCTTGGCTAAATCGGCGTCAGGACGTTTGTAGGTCGGCGCCAAACTGCATGCACTCAAAGCGCATACGACAACCAATGCCACCGCAGAGAAACGGATGCGGTCAGTCATGGCGAGCTCCTTGCTCTGCGTCGTGGTGTTTGGGCTTACCTGGGAAATAACGCCGCACCACCACAAAAAACACGGGCACCAAAAACACTGCCAACACGGTGGCGCCCAACATGCCGCCCGCCACGCCTGTGCCGATGGCTTGTCGACTCTTGGCGCCAGCACCACTCGAAATAGCCAAAGGCATCACGCCCAAGATGAAGGCAATGGAGGTCATCAAAATCGGGCGGAACCGCATGCGACACGCCTCCAACGTGGCGTCCAGCACGCTGTGTCCACGGTCATTCAATTCACGCGCAAACTCGATAATCAAAATCGCGTTCTTCGATGCCAAACCAATGATGGCAATCATGCCCACTTTGAAGAACACATCGTTGGGCAAGCCGCGTAACAGCACGGCCAACACCGCACCAAACAAACCCAGCGGCACGACCAACATCACGGCAAACGGGATGGACCAGCTTTCATACAAAGCTGCTAAAGCCAAGAACACCACCACCACCGAAATAGCAAACAACGCAGGGGCTTGGTTACCCGACAAACGCTCTTCCAACGAAGTGGACGACCATTCAAAACCAAAACCGGGTGGCAACTTGGCGGCCAACTCTTCCATCGCAAGCATCGCCTCACCTGAACTGCGCCCCGGCGCAGGCGAGCCAGAAAGTTTGGTGGAGGGCAAGCCGTTGTAACGGTCCACGCGCGGCAGGCCCACCACCCACGTGGTCTTGGCGAATTCGCCCAGCGTCACCATGTCGCCGCGTGTGCTGCGCACAGGCAAACGCAAAATGCTTTCTGGATTACTGCGCAAGTCACCTTCGGCTTGCATCTGCACGCGCAAGATGCGGCCATCGCGCACAAAGTCGTTCACATACGACACGCCCAAGGTGGACTGCAAGGTGTCGTTCAAGCTCGCCAAATCTACTGACAAGGCTCGTGCTTTTGCACGGTCGATGTCCAGCAAAATTTGCGGTGCAGGCTCTTGCCCTTCAGGACGCACACCCGCCAATGCAGGATGGCTGGCAGCCATGCCCAACATCATGTTGCGCGCATCCATCAAGCGCTCGCGCCCCTGACCTGCACGGTCTTGCAAGCGGAAGTCGAAACCGCCCACGGCACCCAATTCAGGAATGGGCGGTACGTTCACCGCCAAAGCAAAGGCCTGTTTGACCGAGAACAAATACATGTTGGCGCGCTGAATCACAGCCTGCACCGAATGGTCCGCGGTTTTACGCACGTCCCAATCTTTGAGTTTCACAAACACCAGCGCTGCGTTTTGACCGCGACCAAAGAACGAAAAGCCCAACACGCCAATCACGTGGTCGACCTCGGGTTGTTTCAAAAAGTACTGCTCGGCGTTGCTCACAACTTCACGGGTACGCTCGGTCGAAGCACCCGGCGGCAACTGCACCAAGCTGATGAAATAGCCTTGGTCTTCATCGGGCAAAAAGCTGCCGGGCAAACGCGTGAACAACCACCCAGTCGCAATACTGATGGCCAAGAACACGGCCAACCAACGCATGGGCCGCTGGATGATTTTTTCCACGCGCTCGGCATAACGCCCACTGACGCGCGTGAAATAACGGTTGAACCAACCCAGCAAACCTGTCTCACTCGGTGCGTGACCTTTTTCAACAGGCTGCAACAAGGTGGCGCACATGGCGGGCGTGAGCGTGATGGCCATCAACGCTGACAACAACATGGTCAACACCAAGGTCACCGAGAACTGGCGGTAAATGACGCCCACCGAGCCGCCAAAGAAGGCCATGGGCACAAACACCGCACACAGCACCAAAGTGATACCGATGATGGCCGAGATGATTTGGTCCATCGCCTTG
>CANGOY010000199.1 GCA_947455585.1 Comamonadaceae bacterium | reverse complement strand
GTGATGGCTTTGTTGGCAATGTGGCCCTGAAAGCCAGTGAAGGCTTGGCTCATAAGATCAGTGAAACGCTTAAAAATTCGTTTACGCACAACATCCTCACGAAAATTACCGGTATCTTTGCTTATCCTGTTCTTTCTGACTTCAAAGACAGGGTTGACCACCGCCGTTACAACGGCGCAGCGCTCTTAGGGCTGAACGGCATTGTGTTTAAGAGCCATGGTTCGGCTGATGATGTAGCCTTTGGTACTGCTTTAAACCGCGCGTATGATGCAGCTCACCATAACTTGCTCGAACGTGTTCGCTCTCGTATTGCCCATGCGGCTCCTTTGTTAGCCCTAGGACAATCAGACGCCTCGGCCTGAGCCTCCTGATTAATGACCCTTTTCTCCCGAATCGCTGGCACCGGAAGTTTTCTCCCCCCCCGTCGATTGACCAACGCAGACTTGGTCGCGGAACTGGCCACACAAGGTGTGGAAAGTTCTGACGAATGGATTGTTGAGCGTACGGGCATCCGTGCCCGCCACTTTGCCGCCCCTGAGGTGAGCAGCAGCGACTTAGCTTTTGAAGCTTGCAAGCAAGCCTTAGACGCCGCCGGTCGCCGCCCCCAAGACATCGACCTCATCATCGTCGCCACGTCCACGCCCGACATGGTGTTCCCATCGACCGCCGCTATCTTGCAGCACAAACTCGCCCAGTTGGACGAAGATGCAGCCGGTATTGCTGGCGCCCCCGCGTTTGACGTGCAAGCGGTGTGCAGCGGCTTTATCTATGCTCTGACCGTGGCCGACGCCATGATCCGCGCAGGCAACGCCAAACGCGCTTTGGTGGTGGGCTCTGAAATTTTCTCGCGCTTGCTCGATTTCCAAGACCGCACCACTTGTGTGTTGTTTGGTGACGGCGCTGGCGCCGTTGTGCTGGAAGCGTCAGAAACCCCCGGCATTTTGGCCACAGACATTCATGCAGATGGCAAGCATGTTGGCATCTTGTGTGTGCCAGGCCATGTGCGCAACGGCAATATCTTGGGTGACCCTGTGCTCAAGATGGACGGCCAAGCGGTTTTCAAACTGGCTGTGGGTCTGCTTGAGGGCGCGGCCCGCACAGTATTGGACAAAGCTGGCTTGACTGAGTCCGACATCGATTGGCTGGTACCGCATCAAGCCAACATTCGCATCATCCAAAGTACAGCTAAGAAGCTGAAACTACCTATGGAAAAGGTCGTTTTGACCGTTCACGATCATGGCAACACCTCGGCGGCCTCCATTCCGCTGGCGTTGGACCATGCGGTGCGTTCTGGCCAAGTGAAAAAAGGTGAAACCCTCATGCTCGAAGGCGTGGGCGGCGGTTTCACATGGGGCGCAGTGCTACTCAAGCTGTAAGTCTGAGCAAGACTTGCTGTGACAAACTTCTAGATACGTTATGACTTCATTTGCTTTTGTATTTCCAGGTCAAGGCTCTCAATCTGTCGGCATGCTCGACGCTTGGGGCGACAACCCTGTGGTGGCTCAAACTTTGGTTGAGGCGTCTGACGCCATGGGCGAAGACATTGCCAAGCTCATCCACGAAGGCCCCAAAGAAGCTTTGGGCTTGACCACAAACACGCAACCCGTGATGTTGGTGTCAGCTGTTGCAGCGTATCGCGCTTGGTTAGCCGAAGGCGGCGCTGTGCCCAGCGTGGTGGCTGGTCACTCCTTAGGCGAGTACTCTGCCTTGGTCGCTTCTGGCGTGTTGACGCTAGCGCAAGCCGCGCCCTTGGTGCGCTTCCGTGCGCAAGCCATGCAAGAAGCCGTGCCCGTGGGTACAGGCGCCATGGCTGCCATTTTGGGTATGACTGCTGCGCAAGTGATTGCAGGTTGTGCCGAAGCTCAAGCCACATTTGGTGCAGGTTCGGCCGAGGTAGTTGAGGCCGTCAACTTCAACGACCCAGGCCAAACCGTCATTGCTGGCAGCAAAGCCGCAGTTGAAAAAGCGTGTGAAGTCCTCAAAACCAACGGTGCCAAGCGCGCCTTGCCTTTGCCCGTGTCTGCACCTTTCCATTCCAGCTTGATGAAGCCAGCGGCTGAGCGCCTCAAAGAAAAACTTGCCGCCACCAGCTTTGCCGCAGCGCAAATTCCCGTGGTGAACAACATCGACGTGACGGCGGAAACCGACGCCGACCGCATGCGCGATGCGTTGTACCGCCAAGCCTTTGGCCCCGTGCGTTGGGTCGAGTGCGTGGCCGCCATCAAGGCCCGCGGTGTGACCACCTTGGTCGAATGCGGCCCAGGCAAGGTCTTGGCTGGCATGGTCAAACGCATTGATGCAGATTTAACAGGCTTGCCTTTGTTTGACCCCGCCAGCTTGGCTGATGTCAAAACAGCGCTGGCCTAATCACAAGAGAAGAACATGAGCGAACACAAACAACACATTGCCTTGGTGACGGGCGCTTCGCGCGGCATCGGTGCAGCCATTGCCCAAGAGTTGGCCCAACAAGGCTACTTGGTCATTGGCACGGCTACGTCAGATGACGGCGCAACCAAGATTACCCAAGCTTTGTCTGCCCATCCAGGCTGCCGCGGTGCGAACCTGAATGTGAACGACAGCGCGGCTATCGACGCCTTGTTAGAGCAAATCACCAAAGACCACGGCGCATTGCATGTGTTGGTGAACAACGCCGGCATTACGCGCGACACCTTGGCCATGCGCATGAAGGATGACGATTGGGACGCCGTGCTCGACACCAACCTCAAAGCCGTGTTTCGCATGTCACGCGCCGTGATGCGCCCCATGATGAAGCAGCGTTATGGCCGCATCATCAGCATCACCAGCGTGGTGGGTGCATCGGGTAATCCCGGTCAAGCCAACTACGCAGCGGCCAAGGCCGGTGTAGCTGGTATGACCCGCGCTTTGGCGCGTGAATTGGGCAGCCGTGGCATCACCGTTAACTGCGTGGCGCCAGGCTTCATTGAAACCGACATGACGGCTTCATTGCCTGAAGAACAACAAAAAGTCTTGCTGGGCCAAATCCCGCTGGGACACCTCGGCAAGCCTGCAGACATTGCACACGCTGTGGCCTATTTGGCTGGAGCACACGCCAGTTATGTGACGGGTCAAGAGTTGCATGTCAACGGTGGCATGTTCATGGCTTAAAGCCATTTGCATCAAAACACAAAACAGAATCAATACGGTCAGTCCGTCCGGTTAAAATAGCGGTCTTATTCACAACCCTTAGAGGGAATCCATGAGCGATATCGAACTGCGTGTCAAAAAAATCATTGCTGAACAACTCGGCGTTGAAGAGTCTCAAGTTACCAACGAAAAAGCCTTCGTGGCCGATTTGGGTGCCGACTCCTTGGACACAGTGGAATTGGTGATGGCATTGGAAGATGAGTTTGGTATTGAAATCCCAGACGAAGATGCCGAAAAAATCAACACCGTGCAAAACGCGATTGACTACGCGTTGACACACAAAAAAGCCTAACTACTAGGAACACCGCATGAGCCGTCGTCGCGTCGTCGTGACCGGTCTAGGTTGTATCAGCCCCGTGGGTAACACGGTGGCTGACGCTTGGGCCAATCTTTTAGCTGGTAAATCTGGCATTGCCAACATCACGCGTTTCGACGCGTCTGGCATCAATTGCCACTTTGCTGGTGAAGTGAAAGATTTAGACCTTGACCAATACATCGCCCCGAAAGAGGCGCGTGCCATGGACAAGTTCATTCATTACGGCATTGCTGCGGCGATGCAAGCGGTTCAAGACTCGGGCCTCGCCACTGGCGAAGCTTTGAGCGAAGAAGAAGCGACGCGAATTGGCGTCGTGATCGGCTCTGGCATCGGCGGCTTGCCGCTGATTGAAAGCATGCATGACGAAATGTTGGCCAAAGGCCCACGTCGTATTTCGCCTTTCTTTGTGCCAGCGTCCATCATCAACATGATTTCTGGTCACGTGTCCATGCGTTACGGCTTCAAGGGCCCTAACTTGGCCGTGGTCACAGCTTGCACCACAGGCTTGCACAGCATCGGCGAAGCCGGTCGTCACATTGAGTACGGCGATGCCGACGTGATGATTGCTGGCGGCTCTGAAGGCTGCATGTCACCTTTGGGCGTGGGTGGCTTTGCCTCTATGCGCGCGCTGTCAACTCGCAACGAC
>CANGOY010000198.1 GCA_947455585.1 Comamonadaceae bacterium | reverse complement strand
GTGCGGCTGAGCATGGGCACGTCTGCAAAGGCGTGGGCCATGTCGCGCAGCTTGGCAATCATGCTGTCGAGGCTGGGCAAGATGACTTCATCACGGCCCGCTTGCAGTTGCAAGGCGTGGCTGGTGTTGTTGATGTCTTCGCTGGTGCACGCAAAATGCACAAATTCAGAGGCAGCTTCGAGTTCGGCGTGGCCTTTGAATTTTTTCTTAATCCAATACTCCACGGCCTTCACGTCGTGGTTGGTCACTTTTTCTTCGTCCTTGATGGCCAGCGCGTCTTCGGTGCTGAAGTTGGTGACCAAACCAATCAAATACTCGCGCGAGGCGGCGCTCAAAGGCTTGAATTCGGCAAAGCCCGCATCGCTCAACGCGATGAACCACGCAATTTCCACTTGCACGCGGCGGTGCATATAGCCTTGCTCGCTCATCAAGGGGCGCAGCGCGGCGACTTTGCCAGCGTAGCGGCCATCGAGTGGCGAGAGGGCGGTGACTTGGGAAATAGCTTGGGATGTGTGGGTATTGCTCATGCTGCAATTTTAGGTGCTGGGCTCAATGGCGATGTATACGCAAGCCAGATAAACTACACATCCAATAAAACTGTGAAAACTTTATGAAACTGATTGGGTCAATCACCAGCCCCTATGTGCGCAAAGTGCGCATCGTCATGGCCGAGAAGAAACTGGATTTCCAGTTTGTGACCGAAGACGTGTGGGCGGCAGACACCAGCATCTCTGCTTCCAACCCTTTGGGCAAGATACCTTGTTTGGTGATGGAAGGCGGCGAAGCGCTGTTTGATTCACGCGTCATCGTGGAATATGTGGACACACTCTCACCCGTGGGCAAGCTCATTCCAGACCGTGGCCGCGAACGCGCCGAAGTGAAAACTTGGGAAGCTTTGGCCGATGGCCTGTTGGACGCGGCCATTCTGGCCCGCCTCGAAGCCACATGGCCAGGCCGCAAAGAGGGCGAACGCAGCCAAGCGTGGATTGACCGTCAGATGAAAAAAATTGACAACAGTTTGATTGCTATGGACCGAGCCTTGGCCGAGCGCAGCAACTGCGTGGGCATTCAAGTCAGCTTGGCCGACATTGCCGTGGGTACGGCGGTGAGCTATTTGGATTTTCGTTTTCCCGCCATCGATTGGCGTGGCCAGCACCCCAACCTCGGTGCTTTGTACGAACGCTTGGCACAGCGCCAAAGCTTCAAAGACACGCTGCCTGCTTAACTGTTGGCGCGTTTTTTTAGCCAACGCATCAAGCTGCCCACCACGGGCAGCTTCTCGTACAACTCTTCTGCAGCATCCCAATAATCGCGGTGCACGGCCACGCGCCACACGCCCGCTTCTTCACGCAACATAAAGTGCGTGGCTCCAAGAATGGTTTGTGTTTTGCCGCCATCCATGCGTGGCATGGCAAACAAGAAATCCCAAGTCACAAAACATTGCGCACCTTGCTGCACTTGGTTGGTAATCACAAAGCGTGGCGCATCCAGCGCTTCAAACATGTGGGCAAAGATGTGTTCAATCGCAGGCAGGCCCTGCACCTCGTTGAACGGGTCTTTGAATTGCGCGTCGACTGTGTAGAGCTCGCCAATGCGTGCCACATCAGCGGGCTGCAAATGCTCAAAGAAATGCACCACTCGCTGGATTGCGGCTTCGGGCGTGTCGGGTGTCGCTATAGGCAAAGACATGGTGTTGTTCACATGCCGGTCCCGCTTCGCACCAACGCAAAGTACCAACGGTAAGGCAGCAGGCGCAGCAACAGCAACATGCGTGTGAAGCGCTTGGGGAAGTGAATGTGGAACTCGCCTTTGCGCCAACCTTTCAAAATTTCTTGCGCAGCTTTAGAAGGGCTGATGAGTGCAGGCATCGGAAAGTCATTGCCTGCCACCAGGGGTGTTTCCACAAAGCCCGGATTAATCAAACTCACGCCCACGCCGTGCGGCGACAAGTCGTAATACAAGGCCTCGGCCAAGTTGATGAGCGCGGCCTTGGTGGGGCCATAAGCCAAGCTCTGCGGCAAGCCACGAAAGCCTGCCACGCTGGAAATAAAGCTGAGGTGTCCCGTGCCTTGCGTTACTAGGGTGGGCAGCACGGCATCGAGCACGCGCAGTGCGCCGGTGTAGTTGACATCGAGGTGGCGCAGCATTTCTGTCAGCGAGTAGTCGGTCGCACGCATGGCTTGGTAGTAGCCCGCGCAGTACATCACCACATCCAAGCCCTGTTGCGCTTGCACGTACTTGGCAGCTTCGGCCATGGCGGTTGCATCACTCACATCCAACACCACCGCTTGAGCGCCGGGGTGTGCATCCACAAACTGCTGCAGCAACTCTGCCTTGCGTGCTGACACCACTACGCGTGCGCCTGCCGCGTGCAATGCTTTGGCAGTGGCCAAACCAATGCCGCTAGATGCACCAATCAGCCACACGCTGCGGCCATGCCAATCGGTGATGGGTGGGTTGAGAGGTTTTAAAACATGCATATCAAGAACCTGTGTGAACGTCATCGGACATCACCATACCATCCATCGGCCATGCACACATGTCATGGCTGTGCGCCGGCCAGCAGTTGCTGGCGGAGTTTGCGTTGCGAGGTTTCAGGGGCTAACCAAATGCCCAAAAACCGTTGTGCCAATTCGGGGTCACGTAACTCGCCCAACAAGCGGTCTTGGTGCAACAGTTGCATGCCTTTGTTGGGGGTGTAAATGCCGGTGATGTGTTCGCCCGCTCGTACATTGGGAATGAGCGCTTGCAGTGTGGCCGACCAGTTGCTTTGTTGCGTGGCGCTGAGGGCTCGTTGGCCTTGCATTTCGTCGATAGAACGTTGCGCAATGTCTGCGCCTTTAAAGTCGCGCAAATAGCGCAGCTCAAGTACCAGCAGTTGTGTAGCCCAGTCCTCAGCCACAAACGTTGCGCTGGCCCACAGGCTGGCGTCGTACACATCGAAGCCCCAATAGGTGAAGCGCTGCTGGCCCACCAAACGCGGTGTACGCAACGCGTTGCGCAACTGCGGCGTGGGCTGCAACTGCTCGCGCGCGATTTCTGCGTGAGCAACGCTTGTCTGCAAAAGCCCAGTGCCGGCCAATGCCATGCGCAAGCCTAGCGTCAAAGCGGTGCGACGTGTGGTCATGGCTTGAGCAAAGTGAACTGAACCACGTCGGTGTTGTGTTGGTCAAACGCGGCTTCGCAGTAAGCGAGGTAAAACTCCCAAATACGAATGAAACGTTCGTCAAAGCCCAGCTGCAACACCTGTGCTTTGTCGGCCATGAACTGGTGACGCCAGCGGCGCAGGGTTTCGGCGTAGTCCAAACCAAAGGCCAACTCGTCCACCACTTTCAGGCCTGCGCGTTCGGCGTGTGCGCGGAACTCACGCGGGCAAGGCAAGCAACCGCCGGGGAAGATGTATTGCTGAATGAAGTCGGTGCTCTTGACGTAGCGGTCGAACAGCGCATCGTCAATGACGATGGTTTGCACGCACGCTTTGCCGCCCGATTTGAGCAAGCGGGCCACGCTCTCAAAATACGTGTCCCAATATTCTTGACCCACGGCCTCTAGCATTTCGATGGAGCAAATGGCGTCATACGGGCCATCGTCAATGTCGCGGTAGTCTTGCAAACGCAAGCTGCTGGTGCTGTCTAAGCCCAACTTTTGCATGCGTTGGTTGGCAAAAGCCAGTTGTTCATGGCTCAAGGTCACGCCACTCATGTGCGCGCCAAACTCTGTGCCGCCGAGCTCGGCCAAGGCGCCCCAACCGCAACCGATTTCAAGAATGCGGTCACCTGCTTTGGCGTCCACCATGCGCAGGGCGCGGCGCACTTTGGCGGTTTGCGCTTCGGCCATGGGTTTGGCGTGGTCGTTGTCAAACCAAGCCGATGAGTAGTTCATCGTGGGGTCTAGCCACAGCTCGTAAAACGCATTGCCCAAATCGTAATGCGCGTGGATGTTTTTCTTGCTGTTGCTGCGTGTGTTGCGATGCAGCAGGTGGCGCACGCGGTAATACAAGCGGCCCAGCCAGCTGCCAAAAATTAGCTCGTCCATGTCGCGGCGGTTGGCCACCAAGAGCTGCAGCAGTTCGGACAAATTGTTGGTGGTCCATTCGCCAGCGATGTAACTTTCCGCAAAACCAATGTCGCCCGATTTCAAGGCTTGCGTG
>CANGOY010000197.1 GCA_947455585.1 Comamonadaceae bacterium | reverse complement strand
TCGCAAAAAAGGGTGAAGCCTAAAATCAGGCTTCACCCTTTTCACATATGGCCATCCCCCAGTCCTTCATTCAAGAGCTTTTAGCCCGCGTCGACGTTGTCGAGGTGGTGGGCCGCTATGTGCAGCTCAAAAAGGGCGGGGCCAACTTCATGGGGCTGTGCCCGTTCCACGGCGAGAAGTCGCCGTCGTTTTCGGTCAGCCCTGCCAAACAGTTTTTCCATTGCTTTGGGTGCGGCAAAAACGGCAACGCCATTGGCTTCTTGATGGAGCATGCAGGCATGACCTTCGTCGAGGCAGTGAAGGACTTGGCGCAAAACATCGGCATGCAAGTGCCAGAAGACGATGCTTCGCCACAAGACCGCGCACGCGCCGCCGAGCAACGCCAAAAACAAGCTACGCTGACCGACGTGCTAGAAAAAGCGGGTGAATCGTTCCGCAAACATTTGCGTAACTCGCCCAAAGCGATTGAGTATTTCAAAGGCCGCGGCCTGAGCGGCGAAATTGCCAAACAGTTTGGCCTGGGCTACGCACCCGAAGGTTGGCGCAGCTTGGCCAGCGTATTCCCCGACTACCAAGACCCGCTGCTGGCTGAGAGCGGCTTGGTCATCGTCAACCAAGAAGACGGCGAAGAAGAAAAACGCTACGACCGTTTCCGCGACCGCGTGATGTTCCCCATCCGTAACGTCAAGGGCGAATGCATTGGCTTTGGTGGCCGCGTGTTGTTTGAAGGCACACCCAAGTACCTCAACTCACCCGAAACACCCGTGTTCAGCAAAGGCCGCGAACTGTATGGTTTGTTTGAAGCCCGCAACGCATTGCGCGACGCAGGCTATGTGCTGGTAACCGAGGGCTACATGGACGTGGTGGCCTTGGCGCAGCTGGGCTTTCCCAATGCAGTGGCCACATTGGGTACGGCGTGCACGACCGACCATGTACAAAAACTGTTTCGCTTCACCGACAACGTGGTGTTCAGCTTTGACGGCGATGGTGCAGGCCGCCGCGCTGCGCGCAAGGCACTGGATGGCGCCCTGCCCTACGCCTCCGATGTGCGCAGTGTGAAGTTTTTGTTTTTGCCTGCCGAACACGACCCCGACAGCTATATCCGCGAGTTCGGCAAAGAAGCCTTTGCCCACTGCGTGTCCGAAGCGATGCCGCTGAGCCGCTTCCTCATCGAAGTAGCCCGCGAAGGCTGCGACCTGCACACGGCCGAAGGTCGCGCCCACATGGCCAGCAACGTCAAGCCTCTATGGATGGCTTTGCCTGATGGCGCACTCAAGCGCCAGTTGCTGAGCGAAATTGCCGAACTGGCCGACCTTGGCAACCATGAGCTGCAAGACCTGTGGATGCCAGCCCCCGCAGCTGCACCCGCACGCTCGGGCGAATTTAAAAAGTCCTCCAAGTTCAAACCACGCGAGTCTTACGCACCCAAGACCTACAAGCGCGGCACACGCCTCATTCCCCAAGGTCGTGCCGACCACGCGGTGCGCGTGTTGCTCACACACATGGAACTGTGGGAAGAACTCTCCACCGAAGACCACAACCTCTTGTGCGAATTGGCCCCACCCCATGGCCCGCTGTTTGTGTGGCTAGACGGCCAACATCACGAACACGGCAATCAGCCTTGGGGCGCGCTGCGTGAAGGCCTGCACGAACACGAGTCGGAAGATATGGCGCTGCGCGTCATGGCCTCGTCGTTCAAACCCTTGCTTGACGACGATGGCAAGCCCATGCCTGATGCCTTGTCGCCTGCGGCACTACAAAGAGAAGCTGGCCTTGAATTGCGCGGCATTTTGAACAAAATTTTGTTTGAAAGCCTAGACGCGCAAATGAAAGAAGCCATTGCCGAAGCCGCTGCTGATCCCACGGCCATGCAGCGCTACAAAGCCCTGTTTGAGCGCCGGCGCCAGTTGGGCCTGATTCCGCAAAAACTGGTCGAAAGCCAAGACTGACGCGCCTGCGGCTAAGTGAAGGCCGCCGTTTTAGGTATAATCCACACTTAGCAAGTGCGACAGCAGCACCTCCGGGCCCGGCTAACCGTGACACAAGCGCACGACTCGCCACACTACCGCAAGGACTGCATTCCAAATGTTCGCCCAATCCGCTTGCTTCTAGAGGTTCACACTTCACCCACCTTTTCCTTTTTCCCGCGCCGGGTTTTTACGGCGCTGTGTATTTGTTTCTTTGATGTCTAGGAGTTTTCATGCCTGTTGACCGCAATTCCAAGAAGCCTGCCAAGCCAGTGGCCAAGAAGGTGGTTGCCAAACCTACCGTCAAAGCCGCTGCAAAAGCAGTTACTAAGCCAGTCGCAAAACCCGTTGCAAAAACGGCTGCCAAACCGGTAGTCAAAACCGCTGCTAAACCAGCAGCCAAGCCCGCAACGAAAGCCAAGTCAGTGCCCGCATCGAAAACAAAAGCTGCCGAAAAGCCAGCAACAAAACCTGTCGTCAAGACCATTCCTAAAGCCAAGGCTGAGGACACAAAGAAAAAAGCATCGGCCGTAGAAGCCCATGCGCCCAAAGCGGCAACCAAGAAAGCACCCGCCAAAAAGGCGACCAAAGCCAAAGGCAAAAAAGCCGGTGGCGATGACGAAGACATGAGCGACATCGAGGCCGAACTAGAAGGTGAGCCCGTCGTTGAAGCTGGTGCAGAAAAAGTCAAGCCACTGCGCATGAAAATCAGCAAGGCCAAAGAACGTGCCTTGATGAAAGAATTCGGTTTGGACGAAACCGTGCTGTCTGAAGAAGACATGCAAAAGCGTCGCTCACGCCTCAAAACCCTGATCAAACTCGGTAAGACACGTGGCTACCTGACGCATGGCGAAATCTCTGACCACTTGCCCGACAAGTTGGTCGATGCTGAAACACTCGAAGTGGTGATCAGCATGTTGAACGACATGGGTGTGGCTGTTTACGAACACACGCCTGACGCAGAAACCCTGCTGCTCAACAACAACACGCCTACAGCAGCGACTGAAGAAGAAGCTGAAGAAGAAGCCGAAGCGGCTTTGTCCACGGTGGACAGCGAGTTTGGCCGCACCACCGACCCCGTGCGCATGTACATGCGCGAAATGGGCACGGTTGAGTTGCTGACGCGCGAAGGTGAAATTGAAATTGCCAAGCGCATCGAAGGCGGCTTGATGGACATGATGGCCGCCATCAGCGGCTCACCTGCCACCATCGCTGCGGTGTTGGCCATGGCCGAAGACATTCGTGAAAACAAAGTGGTCATCTCCACCATCGTGGACGGTTTCAACAACCTCAACGAAGCCGATGACTATGTGGCCGAAGAAGACTTTGACGAATTTGACGAGGAAGACGATGACGACGGCAAAGGCGGCTCGAAGGCACTGACCAAGAAATTGGAAGAGCTGAAAAACGCAGCCCTTGAGCGCTTTGACCGCATGATTGTGTTGTTCGAAAAACTGCGCAAGACCTACGACAAAGAAGGCTACGGCACTCCTGCATATGTGAAAGCACAAACCGCGTTGACCACCGAGTTGATGGGCATCCGTTTCACGGCCAAGACCATTGAAAAGCTGTGCGAATCTGTGCGTGGGCAAGTGGACGATGTGCGTAAGAACGAACGCGAATTGCGTCGCATCATCGTCGACAAGTGTGGCATGCCACAAGCCACTTTTGTCAAAGACTTTCCACCGAACTTGCTCAACCTCAAGTGGGTAGAAAAACAAGCTGCTGCTGGCAAGCCATGGTCAACCACGATCGGCCGCTTCATCCCACCCGTGCAAGACTTGCAGCAAAAGCTGATGGACTTGCAGTCACGCGTGGTGGTGCCTTTGGATCAACTCAAAGACATCAACAAGCGCATGAACGCCGGCGAGCGTAGCTCACGCGGTGCGAAGAAAGAAATGATCGAAGCCAACTTGCGTTTGGTCATTTCGATTGCCAAGAAATACACCAACCGTGGTTTGCAGTTCCTCGACCTGATCCAAGAAGGCAACATCGGTTTGATGAAGGCCGTGGACAAGTTTGAATACCGTCGCGGCTACAAGTTCTCGACCTACGCCACATGGTGGATTCGTCAAGCGATCACGCGTTCCATCGCAGATCAAGCGCGCACCATCCGTATTCCTGTGCACATGATCGAGACCATCAACAAGATGAACCGCATCAGCCGCCAACACTTGCAAGAGTTTGGTTTCGAGCCTGATGCCAGCGTCTGG
>CANGOY010000196.1 GCA_947455585.1 Comamonadaceae bacterium | reverse complement strand
CTGCCTGATTTGCAGCGCGATTTGGTGGCCGTGCTGTCCAAATACGTGAAGATCAATCCAAACGACATCAAGGTCAATTTGGAGCGTCATGACAACCTCGAAGTGCTCGAAGTCAAAATCGAACTGACCGAGTGAGGATTTGAATCTCCCAAAAACAAAAAGCGTCCCGAGGGACGCTTTTTATTTGGCTTTCACAAGCAGAAGGTGGAATTAACCGCCTTTGTTTGAACGCTTGCCAGGGTTCTTTTTGCTACGTGTCGCAACACCGCGCTCAAGACTCACACGTTGACCACGACCACCGGTGCGCAGCATGGTGCCTGGCAGTGGGATTGGTTTTGGTGCGCGTTGGCGGTCGGCTTCGGTGACGATTTTGTTTCCCATGAAATTTTCCAATTAAAAAAGTTACAGCCCCTAATTAGGCCACATGTTTGGCGTATTTTCGCATGTAACCGCCCATAATCAACCAAACCAAAGGCTTTTATGAATCCAATCATCAGCGAATTGCTCGCCCGCATCCAACACATGGAGTTAGAGATCGAGATTGAGATGAAGCGCAAACGCGCCGAACTGCAAGCCGACTTCGACGAAACCCGTGTGCGCTTTGAGCGCGAGGTGCTAGAGCAACAACGCCGCTTCAAAACAGGCGTGATTTCGTACCTGCTCACCGCCAACTTGCTGAGCGTGCTGACCGCTCCCGTGATTTACGCCCTGTTGTTTCCTATCTTGCTGCTAGACCTGTCCGTCACGATCTACCAACACATTTGTTTTCGGGCCTACGGCATTCCCCTCGTCAAACGCAGCGACTACTTTGTGTATGACCGAACGCATTTGGCCTACCTGAACCTGATTGAAAAAATCAACTGCGCCTACTGCTCGTACGGCAATGGCGTGATGGCCTATGGCCGCGAAGTGGTGGCTCGCACGGAGCAGTATTGGTGCCCTATCAAACACGCCCGCAAAATCATGGCGGCACATCCCTACTACACCGGCTTTGTGGACTTTGGCAATGCCCAAATCTACAAGGACGAGCTTGAAAACCTGCGCTCTGAACTGGCCAAACTCAAATAAAACCATTCCTAAATGCTACACACCGACATTGATAAACGCTTGATGGACTTAGAAGTCAAGTCCAGCTTCACCGAAGACTTGGTGGAGCAACTCAACCAAACTATTTTTCAGCAGCAACAGCAAATCGACGCGCTCATCCATGAGGTGAGCCAGTTGCGCCAACAAACGCCCGACGGTGGCTCGGGTGGTTTCAGTAGCCTGCGTGACGAGCTACCACCCCACTATTGACCACGCGACCCAAGTCATGACAGAGCCCATACAAGCACTGCCTGCAACTGAGTTGCGTGAGTTTGCACTGTCCATGCTGTACCGGCTAAGTGCCTACGCCGTCATCAATTTGATTGACGACGCGGCCATGCTATCTATCGTTTTCATCTGAATTTTTCACAGGAGACACCCATGTCAAAAACCGTTGATTACTACCTCGCCCCCATGAGCCCTTGGACATATTTGGGTCATCAACGCTTGGTTCAAATCGCCAAAGCCGCAGGTGCCACGGTGCGTGTGATGCCGATGGACTTAGGCAAGGTGTTTCCCATCTCAGGTGGCTTGCCATTGGGCAAACGTGCGCCGCAGCGTCAGGCGTATCGACTGGTCGAATTGACCCGTTTCAGCAAGTCGCTGAATCTGCCGCTCAACTTGCACCCCAAGTTCTTCCCAGTTGCGGGCGACCCTTCGTCCAAGCTCATCATTGCGGTCGACATGCACCACGGCACCGATGCGGCGTTGGCCATCACGGGTGCGGTGCTGTCTGCCGTTTGGCATGAAGAACGCGACATTGCTGATGCTGCTACCTTGGCAGCCCTGCTAAGCGAACACCAGCTGGATCCAGCTTGCTTGGCGTTATCGAATACACCCGAGGTGCAGGCTCGCTACGACAGCTTCACCCAAAGCGCGATAGACACCCAAGTGTTTGGGGCTCCGACCTTTATGGTGGACGGCGAGATGTTTTGGGGCCAAGACCGTTTGGATTTTGTGGCCGACGCACTCAAGCCGTAAAAGTACGAAGCAAAAACACAACCCACAAACAATTCAGCCACCGGAGTTGCACACAAGGTGCAACGCGGTGGCTGAATGCGTTTTAGCCCGCCGTGAAGCGGGAACTAATTAACGAGGTGTGCGTGGCTTAGGTGCGCGCTTCTTGGCATCAAAACCGCCACCAAACGACTTGCCTGCCGCTGGGCGTGCTGGCTTGTCAAAGGGTGTGCGACCTGCTTCGAACGGGGCGCGTGGGCCACGTGCTGGGGCACGGTCATCAAAGCTGCGCGGTGCGCGATCTTCGAAGTTACGTGGGGCACCGAAGTTGCCGCGTGGTGCGCCTTGGCCTTCGCCAAAGTTGCCACGAGGAGCGCCACGGCTGTCACCGCCGAAGCCTCGGTTTTCACCGAAACCGCGGTTGTCGCCGAAGTTGCCGCGTGGTGCGCCTTGACGTGGCTCGAAACTGTTGCCACGAGGTGCATTGTCTGAACGACCTTCAAAGCGACCTTCCGAACGTGGCTCAAAGCGGCCTTGGCCGTTGCCTTCAAAGCGTCCACCGCCGCCACCAAACTTGTTGCCGCCGCCGAAGCCGCCACGGTTGCCACCGCCGCCAAACTTGCCGCCGCCTTTGCGGTCGTAGTCACGACCAGCGCCGCCACGTTGTTCAACGCGTTGTGTGGGCTCCATACCTGGAATCACTTCAGCAGTGAACTGCTGGCGTGTGTAGGCTTCGATGTCATAAATTTTGCGCTTGTCACGGAACTCGGCCAAAGTCACAGCCAAACCTTGACGGCCAGCACGACCGGTGCGGCCAATGCGGTGGGTGTAATCCTCAGACTTCATAGGCAAGCCAAAGTTGAACACGTGCGTCACTGTGGGTACGTCAATGCCGCGAGCGGCCACGTCGGTCGCCACCAAGAACTGCACTTGGCCTTGACGCAAAGCCATCAAGCGGCGGTTGCGCAAGCCTTGGCTCAACGCGCCGTGCAATGCAACAGCGGAGAAGCCTTCTTGTTGCAAGTCATTGGCCAAGCCGTCGCACTCGATTTGGGTGCTGGCGAAGATGATGGCTTGGTTGATGGTGGTGTCGCGCAAGAGGTGGTCCAACAAACGGCGCTTGTGTTGCGCGTTGTCCGCCCAATGCAGTACTTGGCGAATGTTGGTGTGCTTTTCTTGAGGTGAGTCAATTTGCACGCGTTGTGGTTGACGCATGACGCGTGTGGCCAACTGTTGAATGCGCGGCGCGAAAGTGGCGCTGAACATCATGGTTTGCTTGCGGTCGATGGTGAGTTGGTTGATTTCAGCCAAGTCATCAGAGAAACCGAGGTCCAACATACGGTCGGCTTCGTCCACCACCAAGAATTGAACTTTGTCCAACTTGATTTGCATGGAGCGTTGCAGGTCGAGCAAACGGCCGGGTGTAGCCACGACCAAGTCAGCGTTTTGCAGCTTGGCGATTTGCAACTGGTAAGGCATGCCGCCCACCACGTTGGCCACGCGCAAACCACGGCAATGCTTGACCAAGTCGATGGCGTCATGCGCCACCTGCTGTGCCAATTCGCGGGTTGGGCAAACAATCAAGGCGCCAGGTGTTGGGGCTTTGAAGTTGCGTGTGTTGGTGGGGTCTTTGCGCTTGGCCCGCTTAGGAACCTCTTCGCCATTGGCCGCAGCGTCAGCCACGAGCTTGTCCCAAGCTGCTTTGTCAGCAGCTTCAGCTTGCGCTTGTTGCTGGAGCAAGGTGTGCAACACGGGCAACAAGAAAGCAGCTGTTTTGCCGCTACCTGTTTGGCTAGACACCATCAAGTCGATGAAGCCTGCTTTTGCATCTGCGTTGGCAGATGGCAAAGCCAAAGGAATGGTTTTGAGCTGAACCGTGGTGGGTTGTGTGTAGCCAAGGTCGGCCACAGCTTGAACCAGTTCAGGGGCCAAGCCCAGTTCGACGAAGCCGTTAGGCGCGTCGACTTGAGTTGCCTCAGCTTCAGCGTGGGTAACTTCGGGAGTGTGAACGCCCTCAGTGGCAACTGCATTTTCAGCAGCAATAGAAATAGTTTCGGCAGGCGCAAATTCGCCTGTCACATTTAAAGTGTCAGTCATGATTTTTTCTCGCACGTGAGCGCCGCAGGTTGTGCGGCTGCTCCGTTCTAGGTTAAAAAACATCAACCATCAAACGGAACCTGCTCTGACCCG
>CANGOY010000195.1 GCA_947455585.1 Comamonadaceae bacterium | reverse complement strand
GGGCGTGTTGTGGTCGGCGGTGGCCACGATCGAGCTGACGCGCCAAACCTTGCGGCCCGCTTGACGAATGCCCTCAAACGCTTGTGGGCTGGTGACTTCGTGCACCAAATGGCGGTCGATGTAGAGGATGGATGTGCCATCTTCTTCGGTGTGGACGACGTGCTCGTCCCAAATCTTGTCGTAAAGGGTGCGTCCCATGAGTTTTCCTTAGGTGGAGCCTGAGATTTTATGCGTGAGCGCTGCTGCGAATTCACCGAAATGAAATAAAGCCTTCCTACAATGAACCATCGGCGACATATCGCTGTGCTTGTTTGCCTTACTTTTGCCTTTTTTCATGCCCCACTTCTCGCTTCAACGACTCACCGCCTGTGTGCTGTGCAGCTTGGCTGCGGCGAGTGCGTGGGCGCAAGCGACTGAAACAGAAGACACCACGGCGCGTTACCAGCTCACCTACAACTGGCAGCACCACGACTCTTTCAGCGCTGGCTATTCGGGCGCCAATAGTCTGTCGCCTCAGAGCGAACGCATGTACACCTTCAGCACCACCGCACATTGGGGCTTTCGCCCGTGGCAAGATGGGGAGCTGTATTTCAACCCCGAAGTGGCTTCAGGGGTGCCGTTCTCTGGCAACTTGGTGGGTCTAGGCGGCTTCACCAATGGCGAAATCACCCGTGCGGGCGGCAGTACACCTAAGCTGTATCGCCAGCGTTTGTTTTTGCGCCAGACTTGGAACCACGGTGGCGAGCAAGAACACATCGATTCTGATTTCAACCAAATGGCGGGCTGGGCTGACAAAAACCGTTTTGTGCTGACCGCGGGCAACTTCTCCACGTTGGACGTGTTTGACGACAACGCCTATGCCAAAGACCCCCGCACCCAGTTCATGAACTGGGGCAACTGGACCTATGCCTCCTACGACTACGCGGCCGATGCCCGTGGCTTTGGCTGGGGCTTTGCCGGCGAGTGGTACCAAGACAACTGGGTGCTGCGCTTTGGCCGCATGACCGGCCCCAAAGAGCCCAATGGTTTGCCCGTGGACCTTGCTTTGGGTAAACACTACGGCGACCAAGTGGAGATTGAACGCGGCCACATGTGGGCCGACCAGCCCGGCAAAGTACGCGTGTTGGCATGGCGCAACCGTGCGCAAGTGGCGAGCTTTAACGATGCCACGCAATGGTTGCAAAGCCATGCAGGCGTGCAAACCACACCGCAAGCTTTGGTCGACGTGCGTGGTGGCGAAAAAATCAAATACGGCTTGGGCGTGAACATTGAGCAAGCCATCAACCCCAGCGTGGGCTTCTTTCTGCGCGCCATGAAGGCCGATGGCAAAACCGAAACCTACGCGTTCACTGAGGCCGATGGTTCACTCTCCACAGGCCTCGTCTTCAAGGGCGGCTTGTGGGGCCGTGCCGACGATGCTGTGGGCGTGGCTTTCATGCGCAACACCTTGTCGCCTGAACGCCGTGGCTTCTTGGTCGCTGGTGGCATGTCGTATTTCATTGGCGACGCTGCTAGCGCCACGCAAACGCTGAGCTACAAGCCTGAGCAAGTCTTGGAAGCTTTTTACAGCTTTCAAATGACGCGTGGCACGTGGCTCACCACCGATTACCAACGCATCCAAAACCCAGCGTACAACGCTGACCGTGGACCGGTCAATGTGTATGCGATGCGGTTTCACGCCGAGTTCTAACGCCTCTCACCGGTGGCTGGCGCTGTCGCCTGCGTGAAGGCCCCCATGTGCATCTGCGCCGCGCATGGGCACAATCCCAAGTCATGAACAGTCCAGCCACACACAGCCTCGCCCAAACCCCACTTCACGGCCTGCGCGTGGTCGAACTCGGTCAACTCATCGCAGGCCCTTTTGCTGCCAAAACATTGGCCGACTTTGGCGCCGATGTGGTGAAGATTGAAACCCCAAAGACAGGCGACCCTTTGCGCAAATGGCGTTTGCTCAAAGACGGCACCTCGGTGTGGTGGCAAGTGCAGTCGCGCAACAAGCGCTCGGTGGCGTTGGACCTGAAAGAAAAACAAGCACAAGACATCGTGCGTCAACTCGCTAAAGACGCAGATGTGCTGATTGAAAACTTCCGCCCTGGCGCAATGGAAGGCTGGGGCTTGGGGCCAGATGAGCTGTTGGCCATCAACCCGCGCCTCATCATGTTGCGCATCAGCGGCTATGGACAAACTGGACCTTACCGAGACAAGCCAGGCTTTGGTGTGGTGGCCGAGGCTATGAGCGGTTTGCGTCACCTCACCGCTGAGCCCGGTCGTGTGCCCGTGCGCGTGGGCGTGAGCATTGGCGACACACTCGCTTCGTTGCACGGCGTGATTGGCATTTTGACGGCGTTGCACGAGCGCGAAAAAAGCGGCCAAGGCCAAGTGATTGATGTGGCTTTGTACGAAGCCGTCTTCAACTGCATGGAAAGTTTATTGCCCGAGTACAGCGCGTTTGGCGCCGTGCGCGAAGCAGCGGGTAGCGCGTTGCCCGGCATTGCACCCAGTAATGCCTACCGTTGTAGCGATGACGGTTATGTGCTGATTGCTGGCAACGGCGACAGCATTTTCAAACGGCTCATGCACACGCTGGGCCGTGACGATTTGGGTAACGACCCGGCGCTCACCGACAACGCAGGCCGCGTGAAGCGCGTGGCCGAGATTGATGCGGCCATTGGCGAGTGGACCGCACAGCTGACCGTCGCTCAAGTGTTAGAAGCGTTAGACAAAGCGGCGGTGCCCGCTGGTCGCATTTACACCGTGGCCGACATTGCGGCTGACCCACACTACCAAGCACGCGGGATGATTCAACAGGTGCAGATGGATGACGGCACTTTGTTGGCCGTGCCCGGCATCATTCCTAAGTTGTCACGTACACCCGGCAGCCACCGCCGCAACGCGCCCACGATTGGGCAAGACACGGATGCGGTGTTGCAAGAGATGGGGTTGAGTGCTGAGCAAATTCAAGCGCTCAAAGACAAAGGCATCGTGGCGTAAGCCATCCGCCTGTGCGTGCTTTAAGGCGCGGCAAATTGCTCCGTGCCCACAATGCCAATTTTGGTCAGGCCCTGACGCTGGGCGCTGGCCAAAACACCTGCAACAGCTTCGTACTTAGCCTTGCCTTGGGCTTTGATGTGCAGCTCGGGCTGTGGCTCTTGGGCTTTGACTTCAAGCAGTAGCGCGTCGAGTGTGGCGCGGTCGGCCAAAGGTTTGCCGTTCCAATTGACCACGCTGTGTGCGTCAACTTCAATGCGAACTACGTTGGGCTTTTTGGTTTGCGGCGTGGCGCTTTGTGGCATGTCGAGATTGACCGAATGCAGCTGCACGGGAATGGTGATGATGAGCATGATCAGCAGCACCAACATCACGTCGATCAACGGCGTGGTGTTGATGTCCATCATCACTTCGGGTTCGTCGTTGGTTTGCAGGTTCATCGCCATGGTTATTTCCCCTGCGGCGAAGCTGCAGATTGACCTTGCGGGTCCGTCACGAACCTCACCTTGGTCAACCCCGCCACCTGCGCGGCATACAGCACGCGGCCCACGGCTTCAAAGTCAGTCTTGGCGTCACCGCGAATTTGCACTTCGGGCTGCGGCGTTTTCTCGGCAAAGCTTTGCAGTTGCTGGATGAGCTCTGCATTGCTGCGCACCGGCGCGTCATACAAATAGGCTTGGCCTTGCGCATTGACGGACAGAACGATGTTGTCGGGTTTGGTTTCGCGGGGCTGCTGCACTTCGTGCGGCAGCTCCACTTTGACCGATGTGGTCACCACCGGAATGGTGATGAGAAAGATGATGAGCAGCACCAACATCACGTCCACCAAAGGCGTGGTGTTGATGGTGGTCAACAGTTCATCGTCGTCCCCACTGGGGCCTAGGTGCATGGCCATGGTTTATTTCTGTGCCGAACCGGATTCAGCAGAACCCAATAGCACCGCATGCAAGTCAGCGCCAAAGGCGTGCACTTCTTCCATCGCCACCTTGTTGCGGCGCACCAGCCAGTTGTAGCCCAACACCGCAGGCACCGCCACGGCCAAACCGATGGCCGTCATGATGAGTGACTCGCCCACAGGGCCTGCCACTTTGTCGATGCTGGCTTGGCCCGACATGCCAATCTTCACCAGCGCGTTGTAAATGCCCCAGACCGTGCCAAACAAGCCCACAAAGGGTGCTGTGGAGCCCACAGTCGCCAACACGGCCAAACCATCTTGCATGCGACTTTGCACGTTGTTCATGGCGCGTTGGATGCTCAT
>CANGOY010000194.1 GCA_947455585.1 Comamonadaceae bacterium | reverse complement strand
GGATTTGAATTTCAATCGCGCGCTCTTGTGCATCACGCACCACCGTGTGCAGCGATTGGTAGCCATTGGGTTTTGGCTTGGCGATGTAGTCATCAAACTCAGAATCGATGGGCGCAAACTTGGTGTGCACCAGGCTCAAGGCGGCATAGCAATCAGGCACCGATGGCACCACCACGCGTAAGGCGCGCACGTCAAACACGCGCGAAAAGTCGAGTAACTTGCCACGCATTTTTTTCACAATGCTGTAGATGTGTTTGGGACGTCCGGCCACTTGGGCTGTGATGCCTTGTGCTTGGAGCTCGTCTTCCACATCTTGGCGCAACTGCACCATGTAGTTCTCGCGCTCCACGCGTTTTTCGTCAAGCAGGGTGGCAATTTCACGGTAGGTCTCGGACTCGAGAAAACGGAAAGACAAATCTTCCATTTCCCACTTGATTTGCCAAATGCCCAAGCGGTTGGCCAGTGGCGCAAACACATGCAATGACTCATAGGCCAAGCTGTGCGGTACGGGGGTTTTGGTTGCGGCAAAGTAACGCAAGGTTTGCATGCGTGAGGCCAAGCGCAACAACACCACGCGCAGGTCGCGCGAAAACGCCAACAGCATCTTGCGCACGTTCTCAGTTTGTAACGCGGCTACTTGCGACTCAGCAGCAACGGCACGGGCTTGGCGCTGCACGCGAATCAAACGCGTGGTTTCCAGAGCTAGCTCGGCGTAACTCAGACCAAAGGCTTTGGCAATCACCTCTTCTGGCTTTTGCAAATGCTCAGCGGCATAGACCAAATAGCAGGCCGCCTGCATGGCTTCAGAGCCGCCAATTTGATGCAGGATGGCCGTCACCGCATCGGCATGCGCCAGGGTGTCTTCGCCCGTATCCAGCGCTGCGCCCATCAGCAAAGGCTGTGCAAAGGCACGCGCCCGCGACAAAGCCTCTGGCTGATCTGGCAAGTCTTGCAGCGTGGCGCTCAAAAGTGAGCCGCGTTGCGTTTCTCCGTTATGTTTCATGTAAGCCGCTGAACCGCATAATGTCTATAGGTTTCTCATCGTAATGCATGGAGTTTTGAAAATGTCTGAACGCACACTCATCGGTAAAACAGCTTTGGTCACGGGTTCCACCAGCGGCATTGGTCTTGGCATCGCCAAATCACTGGCCAGCCAAGGCGCCAACATCATTCTCAACGGCTTTGGTGACGTGGAAGGGCCAAAGGCCGAAGTGGCCGCTTTAGGTGTGAAAGTGGCCTATCACGGCGCGGATATGAGCAAAGCCGCTGACATTGAAGCCATGATGAAGTTTTCTGCCGACACCTTCGGCGGCGTGGATATTTTGGTGAACAACGCTGGCATTCAACACGTCGCCTCGGTTGAAGACTTTCCCGTTGAGCGCTGGGACGCCATCATCGCCATCAACCTCACCAGTGCTTTCCACACCTCGCGCTTGGCCTTGCCCTACATGCAAAAACAAAACTGGGGGCGCATCATCAACGTGGCATCCATTCACGGCTTGGTGGGCTCTGCGCAAAAGTCAGCTTATGTAGCGGCCAAACACGGCATCGTGGGCTTGACCAAGGTCACGGCGCTCGAGAATGCCACCACGGGTGTGACGTGTAACGCCATCTGCCCAGGCTGGGTGCTGACGCCACTGGTTCAAAAGCAAGTCGATGCCAAAGCTGCGGCCTTGAACATCTCCAATGACGAAGCCATCAAGTTGCTTTTGGGTGAAAAGGAGCCTTCTATGCAATTCACAACCCCCGAAGAATTAGGGGAGCTGGCTGTGTTCTTCTGCTCTAAAGCTGGCAATAACGTGCGGGGTGTGGCTTGGAATATGGATGGCGGTTGGACTGCGCAGTAAAAGATTTGTAGAGATTTGGCTTAATTTGTAATACTTTTCAATTAAATGCGAGTATTTTTTTACTTACAATTACAACACCGAGTCAAATCTCTTTTACCTTCGAGGTATGACACAAATCTACCCCAAAGAAACCAGCAAATTTGCAGACCGTTTTCGTGCCGCTCTCAAAGATGCTGGTGTGCGAGTCTCTGCAACCGTCGTCGCAAACGAGTTCAACTTGCGCTACTGGGGCGAGGGAATCTCTTCCCACGCTGCACGTAACTGGCTCATGGGCGTGTCCATCCCCAAGCAAGACAAACTCCTTGTCTTGTCAAAGTGGCTCAAAATTTCACCCGAAGGTTTGTTGTTTGGCACACCACCACCCCGTCCTGCGGATGAAGCGCTGACCGACGAACGCATCAACCTCGTCGACCAACAGTTGATTTCTCGCTACTTCTCTTTGCAACCCGAGCACCGCCGCGTAGTACGCGAAGTGGTGGAAGGTTTAGCAGCCTTAGGCCCTAAACCTTCTAGCAATTAATAAATCAGCGCTACGGCGCGAGCTTCCATACTTAGGCCCTGTCCCACAGGGCCTATTTTTTCGGCCGTCTTTGCCTTCACATTCACACGCGACACATCCACATCCAGCGCCTCAGCAATACGTTTGCACATGGCGGGCATATGGGCTGCCAGCTTAGGCGCTTGCGCAACGATGGTGCTGTCGATGTTGCCAATTTGAAAGCCTGCAGCGCGCACCATCTCAGCTGTCTTTTGCAGCAACACCCAAGAATCTGCACCTTTGTACGCAGCATCTGTGTCTGAGAAGTGCCTACCGATATCACCCAGCGCAGCAGCACCCAGCAAAGCGTCGGTTATCGCGTGCAGCAACACATCCGCATCTGAGTGACCTAACAAGCCATGCGTGTGCTCAATGCGCACACCACCCAACATCAACGGGCGACCTTCTACCAAGGCATGCACATCCCAGCCTTCACCAATTCGAAATGTGGGTACGGTCATCGTGTGTTCCTTCAATCGGTCAATGCGTCAACGACGCGAATTCAAAATAGCGGCGGCCAAAGCAAAGTCTTCAGGGTAGGTCACCTTGAAGTTTTGTGCGTTGCCAGGCACGAGCAGCGGACTAAAGCCCATTGCCTCAATGGCGCTGGCCTCATCTGTGACGGCTGCTCCTGCATGCTCTAGTGCTTTCAACAACACGCCAATACGGAACATCTGCGGTGTTTGCGCCAACCATTTGTCAGAACGGTCCACCGTTTGGGCTACGCGGCCATTCACCTCAGCCTTCAAGGTATCGGCTAGCTTGTGGGCCAGCAAACCACCTACAGCATCATCTTGGCAGGCATCTATCAAGACGTTGATTTGCTTTGGCGTTACCAAGCAACGCGCTGCGTCGTGTACCAGCACCCAATCGGTGTCGTGTGCGCCCTGCTTAACCAGCTCACGCAAACCAGCCAGAACGCTTTCGGCCCGTGTGGCACCACCCGTGCGAGAGGTCGCAAACAAAGGCTGCGGATGTGCCGTTAGCACTCCGTCCATGTGTACATCATCGGGGGCCAACACCAACACACCTTGGGCCATGCGCGCCACGCCAGCAAATGCCTTGAGCGTGTGCACCACCATGGGCAAGCCAGCAATGTCTTGGTATTGCTTAGGCGTGGCCGTGCCCGCACGGCTGCCAAACCCCGCACAGGGAATGACGGCAAAAAAACGAATAGGGGTAGGTGTGTGTAAGGGCATTGAATAGGTTTGAGCTTCATTCAGAAGAAAGCTCAGCCCCCATTCTAGAATTACCCTAATGCACCTGCCCTCTTTGAGTCCCGGCAAACGATTTGCCATGCCCCGCCCTGTCGGCTCTGCGGACGCATTGCTGCTCGCACAGCTGGGCACACGCGAAAAAGCCAAACAACAACGTGTCGCCATCATCACCGCCGATGCGGTGGACGCCCAGCGCCTGCAAGACGAAATGGCGTTCTTCGCCCCCGACTTGCGCTGCGTGCTGTTCCCAGACTGGGAAACGCTGCCCTACGACAGCTTCTCGCCCCACCAAGACCTCATCAGCGAACGCTTAGCCACCTTATGGCGCATCTCGCAGGGTGATGCCGATGTGGTGCTGATTCCAGCCACCACGGCTCTGTACCGCTTGGCACCACCTGCTTTCTTGGCGGGCTACACCTTCCATTTCAAAGTCAAACAGGCGCTCGACGAAGCCAAGCTGAAATCACAGCTCACACTGGCAGGCTACACGCACGTCACGCAAGTGGTCAGCCCCGGCGAATACGCCGTGCGCGGAGGTTTGATTGACCTCTTCCCCATGGGCTCACTCGTGCCCTACCGCGTCGATTTGTTTGACAACGAAATCGACTCCATCCGCACCTTCGACCCCGACAGCCAACGCAGCCTCTACCCCGTGCCCGAAGTGCGCTTG
>CANGOY010000193.1 GCA_947455585.1 Comamonadaceae bacterium | reverse complement strand
CTGCCATGACGTGGATGCGCGGGCAGTTCAAGACGTCGGCATATTCCAGCGCTTTGAGAAAGCCTGTTTGAAATTCGTTCTCACGTCCGGGCAAGCAGGCCAAACCGCGTTCGCCAGCATCCCAGTCGCCGGGCGGTGCGTTGAAGAGCACTTGCTGCAAGCCGTTGTCGCTCAAGCGTTGCTTGATGTCTTGGGCATCAAAGGCGTAGGGGAATAAATATTCCACAGCTTTGAAGCCGTCTTTGGCGGCTGCGGCAAAGCGGTCAAGAAACGCATGCTCGTTGTAGAGCATGCTGAGGTTGGCGGCAAAACGTGGCATAGGTGTGTCTTTGAAAGAAGGATTTACCAGAGAGCCCCAAAGGTCTCTCGGAGTTCGTTGATTTGATGGTCGCTAAGCGCTGTCGCTTGGCGGTCTGACATGAGCCAGAGCTTGGCGGTTTCTTCGAGTTCTTCGAGCACCGCACTGGCTTCGGCTGGGCTTTGATGCCAAACGACAGGGCCCAAGCGGTCGAGCATCACGCCGCGAATGGTTTTTTGTTGCGCGGCGCTGTCGTGGATGAGGCGCGAGACTTCGGCGGCAACGCCGGCTGCGCCGGGGCGTTGATAGGCGACCAAAGGAATGTGCCCCACTTTCATCACGTAATACGGTGTGATGGGCGGGACGATGTCTGTGCTGCGCCACACGCCTTGCAGTGTGAGGCTCACCAAGTGAGTGGCGTGGGTGTGAATGACACAGTGGGCTGCGGGGGCAGCAGCGTAAATACTTTTGTGCAGCGTTAATGTTTTGGAGGCACGTGCGCCGCTGAGCTGCGTCCCATCTGCGTTGACATGGGCTAACTCAGAAGCCACCAAGTTGCCAAGACAGGCATCGGTGGGAGTGATTAAAAAACTGCCATCTGACAGCTTGACGCTGATGTTGCCCGCACTGGCGTGCACATAGCCACGTGCGTAAAGCGAGGCGCCGACACGGCAAATTTCTTCACGAGCTTCTTGGTTCTTCATGGTTTGTTACTTCAGCAGGGCAAACGATTTTTCAAAGAAATCGTTGGTGCCAAAGTTTCCAGATTTCAAAGTGACGTGAACTGTATCGCCGTTGCAGACCTTGGAGTTCACGCAAGTCCATGGCACCCCGGGGTCGATTTGTGGGCCGATGACCATGCGTTCGACATCCAAGGCTTGCACCACGGCACCTGAGGTTTCACCGCCTGCCACCACGAGTTGGCACACACCAGCTTGTATCAAGCCTTTGGCGATGTTCGAGAGGGTGTGTTCTACGAGTTCGCCTGCTTGGGTCACGCCCAGTTTGTGCTGAATGGCTTTGACGGCTTCGGGCTCGGCAGTGGCGTAAATCAATACTGGACCGTCTTTGAGCAACGGGGTTGCCCAGCTCAGAGCTTGCGCCACCACATCGGTGCCAGAGGCGACTGCCAATGGGTCAATCGCAAATGCCTGTTTGCCGGCTTGGCGCCAGTGCAGCACTTGGGCATTGGTGGCCACCGAGCAGCTGCCCGACACCACAGCTTGGTAACCCGTTGCCGCTGGCAGTGCGTGTGCTTTGGTGTTGGCGGCTAATACACCGCGCGCTTTCCAGTTCTGCGGTAAGCCAATGGCCACGCCTGAGCCTGCAGTAACAAGTGGCATATCAGCCAATGCCTGGCCCATGTGCATCAAGTCTTGGTTGCTGATGGCGTCCATCACCGCAACGCCAACGCCTTCGGCTTGCAGCGCTTGGAAGCGTGCGCGAATGGCTTCAGGTCCTGCTGCGACGCATGACTGCTCCACCAAGCCCACTTTGCGACGGGTTTGTGATTGCATGACGCGTACCAAATTGGCATCGGTCATGGGGGTGAGCGGGTGGTGGCGCATGCCGCTGTCGGACAGCAACACGTCGCCGACAAACAAATGGCCTTTGAAAATCGTGCGGTTGTTTTCAGGGAAGGCGGGGCAGACGATGGTGAAACCTTTGTCTTTGCCGTGTATCGCATCCATCAGTGCTTCGGTCACGGGGCCGATATTGCCTTCAGGTGTGGAGTCAAAGGTGGAGCAGTATTTGAAATAAATCTGTTCAACACCTTGTGCCTTCAACCAGGCATAAGCTTGTAACGATTGCGCAATGGCGTCTTTGGCGGGAATGGTGCGCGACTTAAGCGCCACCACGATGGCATCGGCATCAATCGGCTGGTCGTCGGTCGGCACACCAATGGTTTGCACGGTGCGCATGCCTGAGCGCACCAAGTTGTTGGCGAGATCAGTCGCGCCTGTGAAATCGTCGGCGATGCAGCCCAATAAAGGCTTTGAGGAAACTTGAGTCATGTGTGTATTTAGAACGTCAGCGCGCAGCTGATGGCGCTGGGGTGGCGCGAGGCATACGATTGGATGAGGCTTTTGACGGAGGTGTCCGCGACCAAGCCAAGACTTTTGGCACGGTCGTTGTCAAACTGGCTAGGCCAGCCGCTGACGATGGCTTGGACTTTGCCGTCGACTTTCCAATCGAGCAGAGCTGCTACGTCGTTGCCAGCCACTTCTTTCAAGGCTTGCGCCATCTCACCCACGGTGGTGGTGAGAGCGGGCAGGTTGACCGCCGTAGGCGCACCCCATTGCGATGTCGGGCTGGAGAGGGCGCACAGCAAACCTTGCATGGTTTTGTCAGTGGAGGCCAGTGCCACGCGCGTGTCTGCTGGCACTGGCACTGTGCAAGCCTGACCTGCCAATGGTTCGCGGAACATGCCGCTCAAAAAGCTAGACGCAGCGCCGTTGGGTTTGCCGGGGCGCACCGACACGGTCATCAAACGCACATTGCGGCCGTGAATGAGGCCCTTGCGCGTGAAGTCGGCCACCAGCTGTTCGACCATGAATTTTTGAATACCGTAGCTGCTTTGCGGTGTCGGTTGAAACGTGTCTGAAATGCTGCTGGGCAACTGTTGCCCCGCAGGCGCGCCGAACACGGCCACTGAGCTGGCAAACACAAACACAGGTTGCTTGGCTTGGTGGCGTGCGGCTTGCAGTAGGTTGAGTGAAGTTTGTAAATTGCTTTGCAAACCCAAATCCAAATTGGCTTCGCATTCGCCGCTCACGGCGGCCGCCAAATGCACCACAGCATCCACACCGTCGAGGGTGAGCGCTTGCGTGTTGAGCAAGTGGCTCAGGTCACCCACAACGACACGCACGCGAGGCTCTGCTTGCAAGTCTGCAGGGGGCGCCACAAGGTCGGTCAAGACCAGCTCGGTAACAGGGCCTGAGCCTTTGCCTTCGAGATGAATGTTCTGCAATTGCAGCAACTCGCGCGCGAGGCTGGCGCCCAAAAAGCCGCCACCACCTGTGATGAGGATACGCATACCTTGCCCTTTGACTTTTAATTTGAATTAGTTGGCCTGTGGCAACTCAATGCCAGGGAAGATTTTGATGACGGCTGAATCGTCTTCACGGCCATGGCCTGCGGTAGAGGCCTGCATGAACATTTGATGTGCCGTGGCCGACAAGGGCAGAGGGAATTTAGTGGCACGTGCAGTGTCGAGCACCAGCCCCAAATCTTTCACAAAAATATCAACCGCTGACAGAGGCGTGTAGTCACCCTTCAGCACATGGGCCATGCGGTTTTCAAACATCCAGCTATTGCCCGCGCTGTTGGTGATGACTTCATACAAAGCATCTGCTGCCACGCCTTCGCGCAAACCCAAAGCCATGGCTTCTGCCGCAGCGGCAATGTGCACACCCGCCAGCAACTGATTGATGATTTTGACTTTACTGCCGTAGCCTGCACGGTCGCCCAGCTTGTAAACATTGGCGGCCATGCTCTCTAGTGCATTGCCAGCTTTGGCGTAGGCCGCAGCTTGGCCGGAGGTCATCATGGTCATTTGACCGGAGGCTGCTTTGGCTGCACCGCCGGAGATGGGTGCGTCTAAGTACAAGAGGCCCATGTCGTTCAAGCGTTTTTCCAGAGCCACCGACCAGTTCGGGTCGACGGTGGAGCACATGATGAACAGGCTGCCAGCTTTGAGGTGAGCACCCGCGCCGTTTTCACCAAACAAAACTTGTTCGGTTTGGTCGGCATTGACCACCACGCTGACGATGATGTCCACATGCTTTGCCAAGTCAGCGGGGGTCTTGTGCGCGGTTCCGCCTTCCTTGGCGAAAGCTTCTGCGGCATCAAAACGCACGTCGCACACGCCAACATGGTGGCCTGCACGGCGCAGCGAGCTGGCCATGCCTTTGCCCATGGCACCGAGGCCAATGACGCCAATGGAAAGGGCGGTTGAGTTGTGGGTTGTCATAAAACGTTCAGTGTTT
>CANGOY010000192.1 GCA_947455585.1 Comamonadaceae bacterium | reverse complement strand
GTAGCGGCGCTCGGGGTCGATGTTGCCTGTGGGCGCAATGCCCAAGCTGCCAGCCAATGCGGCCGCCAAGTCACTCAAGATGTCGGCGTGCAAGTTGGTGGCCACGATGGTGTCTAAAGTGGCTGGGCGGTTGACCATGCGGGCGGTTGCAGCATCGACCAGTTCTTTGTCCCACTTCACATCTGGAAACTCTTTGCTGATTTCCACGGCAATCTCATCCCACATCACCATCGCGTGGCGCTGCGCGTTGGACTTGGTCACCACGGTCAACAGCTTACGGGGGCGCGATTGCGCCAGCTTGAAGGCGTAACGCATGATGCGCTCCACACCAGCACGGGTCATCATGGACACATCGGTGGCCACTTCAATCGGGTGACCTTGGTGCGCACGTCCACCCACGCCAGAGTATTCGCCCTCTGAGTTTTCACGCACGATGACCCAGTCCAAATCTTTGGGGGCACAACGTTTCAGAGGTGCATCAATGCCGGGCAAGATGCGCGTGGGACGCACGTTGGCGTATTGGTCAAAGCCTTGGCAAATCTTTAGGCGTAAGCCCCACAGCGTGATGTGGTCAGGGATGTGCGGGTCACCCGCAGAGCCAAACAAAATCGCGTCCATATGGCGCAGGGCGTCTAGGCCGTCTTTGGGCATCATCTCGCCGTGGGCGCGGTACCAATCGCCGCCCCAGCCAAATGTGCTGAAGTTGAATTTGAAGTTTTTGTTGACCGAAGCCAGCGCCTCAAGCACTTGTTGGCCTGCAGGCACGACTTCTTTGCCAATGCCGTCACCAGGGATGCATGCGATGTTGTAGGTTTTCATGGGGCGCTCGTTCTCAATGGGGTTAAAACAGAACGCTACTTTATGGTCATGATTAATTCATTAATTTCAATTTTTTCAATTCATTGTTGAATATGATTGAACAATGACCACCCCCAGCTCTGCACCTTCTGAAATGGCTTTTTTTAGCCTGCTGGTGCGCACCGGCAACTTATCAGCCACGGCGCGTGAACTGAACGTGACCACGCCCGCCATAAGCAAACGCCTGTCGCAAATGGAGTCCCGCTTAGGCGTGCAACTCATGCACCGCACCACACGACGCATGAGCCTCACGCCCGAGGGAGAGTTGTATTTGGCCCATGCCCGCCGCATCTTGGCCGACATTGACGACATGGAACGTCAAGTCAGCAGCGCACTCGCCGCACCCAAGGGCTTGCTCAGGGTCAACGCGACGCTCGGCTTTGGGCGCAGCCATATCGCCCCCTTGATTTCGCAATTCGCCAAGTCCTACCCAGACGTGGAAGTGCAGTTGCAACTCACGGTCAACCCGCCACCTTTGAATGAAGATGCGTTTGATGTGTGCATTCGGTTTGGCGAACCACCCGACGCACGCATCATCGCCAAGCGCATCGGGTCGAACCGGCGTTTGATTTGTGCCTCGCCCGCTTATTTGGCCAAACACGGCACACCCAAAGTACCCACTGACTTGGCGCAGCACAGCTGCATTGGCATTCGCCAAGGCGATGAGGCCTATGGCATTTGGCATTTTCTGAATGGTAAAAAAATGGACACCGTCAAAGTGCGCGGCACGCTGAGCACCAACGACGGCGAAATTGCCGTCAGCTGGGCCTTGGCAGGCCACGGCGTGCTGATGCGCGCCGAGTGGGACATTGCCAAATACCTGCGCAGTGGCCGCTTGCGCCAAGTGCTTGAGAATTACCAAACCCCTGCGGCAGACATTTATGCCGTCTACCCACCCCGCCACCAAACGGCTGCCCGTGTGCAAGCTTTTGTGGCCTTTGTTTCTGAGGCGTTAAAGTCTTCACCATGACCACCCTGCTCATCCACCGCGCCCGCTGCATCGCCACGCAAGACGATGCCAACACCGAACTCAACGACGCCTCGCTGCTGCTTAAAGGTGGCCGCATTGAACGCATCATTCCCGCCGACGAGAACATCGACGACTTGTTGAAACAAGTGGACGAAGTGATTGACGCCCGCCGCCACGTGGTGGCGCCGGGCCTCATCAACACGCACCACCACATGGTGCAAAGTCTCACGCGTGCCGTGCCGCAGGTGCAAAACGCAGAGCTGTTCAGCTGGCTCAAAGGGCTGTACCCCATTTGGGCGGGCCTCACGCCCGAGATGGTGCTGGTGTCTAACCAAGTGGCCATGGCCGAGCTGCTGCTGAGCGGCTGCACCACCAGCAGCGACCACCTGTACATCTACCCTAACGGCGTGCGACTGGACGACAGCATTGAAGCCGCACACACCATTGGCATGCGCTTTACAGCTACACGCGGCAGCATGAGCGTGGGCGAAAGCCAAGGTGGCCTGCCGCCCGACCGCGTGGTGGAAAAAGAAGCCTTCATCCTCAAAGAAACCCAACGCCTGATTGAGACGTATCACGACGCCAGCTATGGCGCGATGACGCATGTGGCCGTGGCCCCCTGCTCGCCCTTCAGCGTGAGCCAAGACCTCATGCGCGAAGCCGCCAAACTGGCCCGCGCGCACAAGGTGCGACTGCACACCCACTTGGCCGAGAACGACCACGACATTGCGTACACCAAAGAAAAATTCAACTGCACGCCCGCGCAATACGCCGAAGACTTGGGCTGGGTGGGCCACGACGTGTGGCACGCCCACTGCGTGAAGCTGGATGACGAAGGCACGTATTTGTTTGCACGCACGCGCACCGGCATTGCCCACTGCCCGTGCAGCAATATGCGATTGGCCAGCGGCATCTTGCCCCTGCGCAAAATGTTAGACGCCGGTGTGCCCATAGGCCTAGGTGTAGACGGCAGCGCCAGCAACGACGGAGCCCACCTGCTGAACGAAGCTCGCCAAGCCATGCTGCTGGCACGCGTGGGCCGCGCGCTAGACGACTTCGGTTGCGACCATGGCCCCGCCGAGATGACGCCACGCGACGCCCTGCGCCTAGCCACACGCGGCGGCGCAGAAGTTCTGGGCCGCGCGCACGAGCTGGGGCAAATCAAAGAGGGTTATTGCGCCGACATTGCGATGTTCCGCACCGACACACTCAGCATGGCCGGCGCCGCCGTGCACGACCCCGTAGGCGCGCTGCTGCTGTGCGCCAGCGACAACGCCGACTACACCATCGTCAATGGCCGCGTGGTGGTGCGCAAGGGCGAGATTGCAACGGTGGATATGGGGCCGTTGGTTGAGAGACACAACCAGCTGGCGATGCAGTTGGCGTTGAATGCCACTCACTAAGTTGAAGATACAAAACCATGAAAACAATACAAACACTTCGTTTAGTTATTTGTGCGTTAGCCCTCACAGGCACACAAGCCCAAGCAGAAGAAATCAAAGTCTTTGCCGCAGGCGCCTCTAAAGTGGCCATTGAATTGGTGGCTCCAACCTTCACACGAATGACGGGTGACACCTTGGTGGTGACATCTGACACTGTGGGCGCCTTGCGCGAGCGCATCAGCAAAGGTGAACGTCCCGACCTCACGGTGCTCAGCCAAGTGGCCATCGAGACGCTGGTGACACAAGGCCAAGTGCAAGCCAGCCAGACGCTGCCGGTCGGCGTGGTAAGCGCGGGCTTAGCAATCAAGCGAGGGGCGCCCGTGCCCGATATTTCAACGGTGGATGCACTCAAGAAAACCCTCTTGCAAGCCAAGTCCGTCGCGCATGCTGACGGTGCAAGAGGCGCCACATCGGGTGCGCACTTTGCCAAGATGATTGACCAGTTGGGCTTGCGTGAAGCAGTGCAACCCAAACTCGTGATACTGCCGTTCGGCGTAGACGTGATTGAAGGGGTCGCCGCTGGCAAATATGAATTGGGAGCCAGCCAATCGAGCGAGATTATTCCTCATGAAGCCGTGACTTACGTCGGCGATTTACCAGCCCCTTATGCACTGCGCACGCCGTATATGGCGGGCGTGGTGAACAACAGCGCCAAAGGAGCCAGTTTGCTGAAGTTTCTGGCTTCGCCCGCAGGTCTTGGCGCCTTCCATGCTTCTGGCTTTAGCGAATAAACAACCATGATTCAAGGCCTCGTCCAACTCTTCATCTTCCAAGCCCTCGGCGAACTGGTGTCTAAGTTCGCCCTGCCCTTCATCCCCGGACCCGTGTTGGGCTTGGTGTTGTTGCTGGCTTATCTCAGCGTGCGCGGTCACGTGCCTGCGGCGATTGATTTGGTGGGCGGCAGCGTTCTGCAGCACTTGGGGTTGTTGTTCATCCCCGCGTCGGTGGGCGTGGTGCTTTACTTGCCGCTGTTGCAGGCCAACGCGTGGGCCATCAGCGCGGCGCTGGTGATGAGCGTGGTGGCCACGGTGGC
>CANGOY010000191.1 GCA_947455585.1 Comamonadaceae bacterium | reverse complement strand
TATCAGTCGTCTTTGCCTGCGTAAGGGTTACTTGAGGTCTTCATCTCAATTCGCAAGGGGGTGCCTTCTAAATTAAAGGCCTTGCGGAAGCGCCCTTCCAAGAACCGTTTGTAGGTTTCGGTCACGTGCTCCAGCGAGTTGCCGTGAATCACGATGATGGGCGGGTTCATGCCACCTTGGTGGGCATAGCGCAGCTTGGGGCGGTACATGCCGCCGCGTTGAGGCGACTGAAACTGAACAGCCTCCAACAATAAGCGGGTGAGCAAAGGCGTTGGCATTTTGCACATGGCCGCTTTGTGTGCTTGCGCAATTGCGCCCCACAAAGGACCCAAACCTTGGCGCTTCTTAGCCGAGATGAAGTGCATGGCAGCAAACTTCAAGAATGGCAAACGCGTCTCAATCGAGCGCATCAGCAATTCACGTTGGTACGAGTCCACCGCATCCCATTTGTTCACGGCCAGCACCACGGCACGGCCGCTTTCCAAGATGTAGCCTGCAATGTGCGCGTCTTGGTCAGTCACGCCCTGCGTGGCATCAAGCAACAACAACACCACGTTGGCTGACTCAATGGCTTGCAAGGTTTTGACCACCGAGAACTTCTCAATGGCTTCAAATACTTTGCCTTTGCGACGCAAACCAGCGGTATCGATGAGTTCAAACATCTGGCCATTGCGCTCAAACGGCACGCTGATGGCGTCGCGTGTAGTGCCCGGCATGTCAAACGCCACCAAGCGTTCTTCACCCAACCACGTGTTGATGAGGGTCGATTTGCCCACGTTGGGGCGGCCGGCCACAGCGAGCTTGATGGTGCCGTTGTCTGCGTCGGCATCTTCTTCGTCAGGGTCAGCCAAATTCAGCGGTGCCAAAGCCTGCGCCATCATGTCGCGAATGCCTTGACCGTGCGAGGCGGACACAGGCAACACTTCGCCCAAGCCCAGCTCGTAGAACTCAACCAGCTGAGCGCCCTCTTTCATGCCCTCTGCCTTGTTGGCCACCAAAATTGTGGGCTTGCCTAAGCGACGCAGGTAGTTGGCAATGTCGTGGTCTTGGGCCGAAATACCGCCACGGGCATCCACCACAAACACCACCACATCGGCTTCAGCCACGGCTTGTTGCGTTTGACGGGCCATCTCTTTGTAGATGCCATTGTCAGCGGTGGGTTCAAAGCCACCGGTGTCGATGACGATGAATTCGTGCTTGTCAAAACGGGCATTGCCGTAGTGACGGTCGCGGGTCAAGCCCGCGAAGTCGGCCACGATGGCATCACGAGATTTGGTCAAACGGTTGAACAACGTGGACTTGCCAACGTTGGGGCGGCCCACTAAGGCCAATACGGGTTTCAAAACTTAATCCTTTAACTTTCCCAATTACGGGATTTGGAGGCCAGTCACGCGACCTTCGCGTGTGACCACCACATAGCGCCCACCTGCAAACACAGGGGCGGTTGCCAATTCTTCAGAGTCGAGCTTGATACGGTTGAGCAATGCGCCGTCGGCTAGAGACAGCAAATACAACCAACCGCCGTTGTCAGCCACCAGAACACCGCGCGGCGTGACCAGTGGTGCGCTCAAGATGCGGTATTTCAAACGTTCGGTGTCCCACACGCGTTCGCCATTGCTACGGTTGAACGCTTGCACCACGCCGTTAGACATGGGAGCGACCAGCAGAGTTTCGTTGCCGCTCACGCCCATTTCGCCTGCGGAAGGTCGTGTCCACACACCTTGACCGCGCTCGGCATTCACACAACCCACGGCAGCTTGGAATGCGCGCACGCACACCACATCACCCACACGGTCAAACGGGGCGACCAAGTCGACCAAACGCTCAACGTCATTCGTGCCACGCGGTGTGGCAATCGCTGATTCCCAGCGAATCACGCCCGTGTTCGGGTCAAGCCCTGACAAGCGGCCAGACAAGCCAACGACCAAGGTGTTTTTGAAAGCCAACATCACGCCCGCTTGCTTCAATACCAAAGGCTCACCTGGGCGCTGTTGCGTCCAAAGTTGGCGACCTGTGGCGCCGTCAAAGGCGATGACCGAACGGTCAGCCGTCAGCACAAACACGCGCGCGCCCGCCACCAAAGGTGCGGTGAACGATTGCGCGGGCAAGCTCTTGCGCCATTGCACTTTGCCGTCTTGCAAAGTGACGAGTTCGTTGTTGCGGGTGACCACAGCCAGCTGTTGGCCATCGCTGCCCACACCAGCAGAAATGGCTTGGTCCAACTTCAAACGCCAAATATCTTTGCCAGTGGTGGCATCCAAAACGGCCACCACGCCTTGGCTGTTGGCCAACGCAATGCGGTCTTCGCGGGCTGACACGACCAAGGGGAAATCCACCTTGCCCACGTTGGCGGTCCAACTGGTGCGTATTTCTTGCAACACGGTCACGCCTTGAATTTCGGTGGGCTTGGGACGTGAGGGGCCAGAGCATGCAGCCAAGGCCACGCACACGCCCGCCAGCGCGAAGCGTGTCAGAGATATCCAGCGAGACGAGTTTGTGTTCACTTTTTGCTCTCCACAGCAGGTGTGTCTTCAGGGTCAACGCCCAAAGCGGCCAATTTCACAGCCACCAAACGGCGGTACTCGGCGTTGGGCTCAAAACCCTTCCACGCATTTTTGTAGTGTTGAACCGCTTCAGCAGGTTGAGATTGCAACATGGCCAAATCGCCCAAACGGTCGGCCATCAAAGGTGCGAAGGCCTCGGGTGTTTTGGCCGTGAGCTGTTTGCGGGCTTCGTCATAGGCTTTGTCTTCCACCAACAAGGCGGCCAAGCGCAAACGCGCCAAGGCTTGGTAGCCCTCGTCGCTGGCTTTGTCGATGACCCAAGTCAGCTGCGCTTTGGCATCGGCTTTGCGGTCTTTGTCGTTGTAAACACGGGCAGCCAACAAGGCGGCTTGTTGTGCGTAAGTGGTGCTGGCGAATTTGTCTTTGATGTCGCTGACCGAGCGGTCTAGCAAGGCGATGTCACCACCCATGGCCGAGCGTTCCACGGTGTCATACAAAGCCGCGGCTTGGGCTGCTTGTTTGACGGAATACGACTGCCAGCCCATCCAAGCGGCGTAGCCGCCCAACACGACAATCAACACCCACGTGATGAGATCGCCCCAGCGCTTCCAAAAGTGCTTGAGTTCGTCGAGCTGTTCTTGTTCTTCGAGGTCGAGAGGTGATGCCATGGTGATAAAGGATTGACTAAAAATTTAGCGAATTGTAGGGCGCGGCTTGGTTAAGCCACAGTTTGAGGCTGAGCCACGGCCTGCGCCAGTTTGGCAGTCACGCGGGCGGTCACATCGGCCAAGGCCACAGCCTCTTGTGCACCTACGCCATCACGCAAAGCTTTGAGGGTGACTTCGCCTCGCGCCAACTCGTCGCCACCAAAAATGAGGGCGAACTGTGCGCCACTGCCATCGGCTTTTTTGAACTGCGATTTCATGCTGCCCATGCCCTCACCTGCCCCCGCATGCATTTGCACGGACATGCCTTGCGCGCGCAGGGTTTGGATGGTTTTGAATACGACTGGCAAAGCAGCAGCATCAGGCACGATGGCGTACACGTCAGGCCCCACAGCCTCGGGCAATGTGCCCTGCTCTTTGAGCAACTCCAGCACACGCTCCACACCCAAAGCCCAGCCCACGGCGGGCGCAGGCTTGCCGCCCACTTGCTCAATCAGATAGTCGTAACGGCCACCGCCGCAAATGGTGCCTTGCGAGCCCAAGCGGTCCGTCACAAACTCGAACACGGTGAGGTTGTAGTAATCCATGCCACGCACCAAGCGTGGGTTGATGCGATAACTCACGCCGCTGGCATCCAAAATGGCGCGCACCGCATTGAAGTGGGCCAGCGAGGCTTCCCCCAAAAAGTCGATTAACTTTGGCGCGGCTTCCACCACGGCTTGCATGGCAGGGTTTTTGGTATCCAAGATGCGCAAGGGGTTGGTGTGCAAACGGCGCTTGGCTTCTTCGTCCAACACATCCGCGTGAGCTTCCAAATGCGCAATCAAAGCGGTGCGGTGAGCCGCGCGTTCGTCAGGTTGACCCAAGCTGTTGAGCTCTAAGCGCACGTCTTGCAAGCCCAGCTCTTGCCACAGCGTGGCAGCCAACAAAATGAGTTCGGCATCCACCTCAGCACCAGGAAAGCCCAAAGCCTCCGCGCCAATTTGGTGAAACTGGCGATAGCGGCCACGTTGTGGGCGCTCGTGGCGAAACATCGGGCCCATGTAATACAGGCGCTGACCACCGTTGTAGAGCATGTTGTGCTCAACCACCGCGCGCACCACACCGGCTGTGGCCTCTGGGCGGAGCGTGAGCTGCTCGCCGTTCAAGCGGT
>CANGOY010000190.1 GCA_947455585.1 Comamonadaceae bacterium | reverse complement strand
GTCAGATGCTGGGGTGACCTGGGCGGGTGGGCGTAGCGTACGGTGAAGCCGGGCGTGATCCCATCAGCGACGAAGCTGGAGGTACGTTGCATGAGCACCGAGACACGGGGATGGACAGGTTCAAGGCTGGCACAGGTGGCTCACTGAGGACTTGGCTGTGAACCTCAAGCTCTCGAACCGCCCGGTGCGGACCCGCATGCCGGGTGGTGTGGCAGGGGTGCCTCCTACCGGAGGCCCCCTATGCCGATTTCTGGCGTTGTTTAACGCGCTTTAAACAATGTCAACCTGGTGAAGCTCAAACTTGCCCGTCTTTGCATCGGCAAAGTAGTGCTGCAAAGTTTCTTTGACGGTGCGAAACGCAATTTCGTCCCACGGTATTTCATGCTCAGCAAATAAACGCGCTTCTTGCGTTTCGTGGCCGGGGTCAAAGGTGTTGCTGGTGAGTTGAGCGCGGTAGAAAAAATGCACTTGGCCCACGCGTGTGACGTTCATCATCGTGAACAGCTCTTGCATTTCAAACTGCGCACCGGCTTCTTCCACCGTTTCACGCGCAGCGCCTTGCGCCACGGTTTCGTTGAGCTCCATAAATCCTGCCGGCAGTGTCCACTTGCCCAAGCGCGGTTCGATGTTGCGTTTGCACAGCAGCACTTTGTCGCCCCACACAGGCACAGTGCCCACCACGTTGAGTGGATTTTCGTAATGGATGGTGTGGCAGGCGTTGCACACCGCACGCTCACGCGTATCGCCATCGTCGGGCAGGCGGTAGGTCACCGCGCTGCCGCAGGCTTTGCAATGTTGGATGAGCGGGCGGTGCAGCATGGCGTTAGACCATGCGGACTTTGAGCTCGCCCAAACCAGCCACAGCGCCCACCAGCGTGTCGCCCGCTACCACAGCGCCCACGCCTTCAGGAGTGCCGGTGTATATCAAATCGCCGGGTTGCAGATCCCACGCGGCAGACAAGTGCTCAATGGTTTCAGCGATGTTCCAAATGAGTTGGCTCACTGTGCTGCGTTGGCGGTCTTGGCCGTTGACTTGTACATAGATTTCGGCGTTGGCTACGTCGCCTGCGTTTGCAGCAGGTGTGATGGGGCCAATCGGTGCGCTGTGGTCAAAGCCTTTGCCAATGCACCATGGGCGACCTTGCTTTTTCATGTCGTTTTGCAAATCGCGGCGCGTCATGTCTAAGCCCACGGCATAGCCATAGATGTGGCCCATGGCATCGGTTGCTTTGATGTTCTTTCCGCCTTTGCCAATGGCCACCACCAGCTCAATTTCGTGGTGCAAGTTTTTCGTGAGGCTGGGGTAGGGCATGTCACCTGTTTCGCCTGCATTCACCACCAACACGCCGTCGGCGGGCTTCATAAAGAAGAAAGGCGGTTCACGGCCTGTGAAGCCCATCTCTTTGGCGTGCTCTTCGTAGTTGCGGCCCACGCAGTAAATGCGGTGCACAGGAAAGCGCTCGGTCTTACCCACCACTGGCACGGACACAACGGGGGAGGGTTCAAACGTGTAGCTCATGATGATTTGCTCACAAGCTCAAAGTGTTCCACCACGGGTGGCTGCGCAAAGAAGGGGCCCACAATGGCACGCCATTCAGCGAATGCGGGGGATTCGCGAAAGTCCACCGTGTGGTTCTCAAGCGTGGTCCAGAAAATTTGCAACACATAGCGTTCGGGTGACTCGATGCCACGGTTGATTTTGTAGCCCTCAAAACCTTTGGCTTTGGAGATGATGGTGTCCACGCCACGTTGAATGGCTTCGTCAAAAGCAGCTTGTTGGCCAGCTTGAATGCGGATGTCGGCGAGTTCGAGAATCATGATGAATGCTTGTTAAGTTAAAACTGACCTCAAGTCTACCGTCACCGCGCACAGCTGGCGGTCGCGTTCGGGATATCCTTAGCTGCTATGAGTCACCCTTCGCTCCCCTCAGCTTCGCCTTCGCCTTTGCTTTGGCCCATGGATTGGGCGTTGCCTGCTGGCGTGCATGCCGTGTGCACCACGCGTATGGGCGGCGTGTCAAAGGCACCTTTTGCCAGCTTCAACTTGGGCGACCATGTACGCGACGACCCGTATGCCGTCGCGCAGAACAGGGCCTTGCTGCAAGTGCAGCTGGGCGGTGTAAGGCCCGTGTTTTTAACGCAGGTTCATGGTGTGGATGTGGCCCATCTCAATGCAACGACGACTGACGGCACCACGGCCGATGCGTGCATCACCCAAGACGCACAAGTCGCGTGCACCATCATGGTGGCCGATTGTTTACCTTTGTTGTTCACCGATGAGGCGGGTCAAGTTGTTGCTGCCGCGCATGCGGGTTGGCGTGGCTTAGCCGCAGGTGTGATTGAGCACACCGTGCGAGCGCTATGCGAACAAGCCGGTGTGGACCCCGCGCAGGTTTGCGTATGGCTCGGGCCATGCATTGGCCCAGATGCATTTGAGGTGGGAGATGATGTGAGGGGGGCATTCAACTCGGGCTCAGCATCGGAGCCATCTCATGCACAGCGTTATTTCAAACCGCATCCCGCACACGCAGGTAAATGGTTGGCTGACTTGGCCGGTTTAGCGCGTCACCGTCTACACGTCATGGGCGTCAATGCGATAGACGGCAATAACAGTTCGTCCGACTGGTGCACCGTCTCGCAAAGCTCAAGGCTCTTTTCGTACCGACGCGATGGGGTGACCGGACGCTTCGCGGTGTGTATTTGGCGCGACTGATTGAGCTTTTTCGTCAGCATCTTGTCGGTCGTTTGCGGTGCTGTTTGCTTCTCGCTCTTCGGCCTCTTTGGCCTTGAGGGCACGCCGCCTCGCAGGCGAGCCCATGATGTAGCCCACCACGCTCATGGGCAACACGCCGTACAGCAGAAAAGTAATGGCTGCGCCGAGCAAAGAGCCCACTGGGCTTGTTGCTTCGGCGATGGCCATCATGAAAGCCACGTAAATCCAAGCGATCAGGACCAAATACATCTAGGGGTTTTCTCTTGAGTTGGATATCTGTCAGAAATCCGAAGGTAATTCACTGACATACTGGAGACAGTTAAAAAGACAACAGCGACTGTATAGGAGTTAGTGATGGATCAGAATGCGGCCCTCAAGAGCCTAGGGGATAGCTGGCTCAAAGCCTTGGCCTCATTTCAAACACTCGGTGGAGGCGACGCAAAAGCACCCGCACTGAGCTTTTCACCCGACAAACTCGAATTGCTGCAAAAACAGTACATCGAAGAAGCCACTGCACTTTGGAACCAAAGCCTGCATGGCAACACCGAAGTGAAAGACCGCCGTTTCAAAGGCGAAGCATGGGCGCACAACCCTATGGCGGCCTTTACAGCTGCAGCCTATTTGCTCAACACCCGCACGATGATGGCACTCACCGACGCCGCTGAGACAGACGCCAAAACCAAAGCACGCATTCAATTTGCGGTTGAGCAATGGGCCGCTGCTGCAGCACCTAGCAACTACTTGGCACTGAACGCCGAAGCGCAACAAAAGGCGATCGACACCAAAGGCGAGAGCATTTCCAAAGGCATTCAAAACCTGTTGCACGACATGCAGCAAGGCCATGTGTCGATGACCGACGAGAGCCTGTTTGAGGTGGGTAAAAACGTGGCCACCACCGAAGGCAAAGTGGTGTTTGAAAACGAGTTCTTCCAGCTGCTCGAATACAAGCCACTCACTGCCAAGGTGTACGAGCGTCCGTTCTTGTTCATCCCGCCTTGCATCAACAAGTTCTACATCTTGGACTTGCAGCCAGAAAATTCATTCATCCGTTATGCCGTGGCCCAAGGCCATCGCACCTTCGTGGTGAGCTGGCGCAACCCTGACGAGAGCCTGCGCAACACCACATGGGACAACTATGTGGAAGACGTGGCCATTCAAGCCATCAAGGTGGTGCAAGAAATTGGCGGCTCTAAGCAAATCAATGCTTTGGGTTTCTGCGTAGGCGGAACCATCCTCTCCAACGCATTGGCCGTGTTGGCTGCGCGTGGTGAAAAGCCAGTGGCCAGCGCTACGTTGTTGACCACCTTGATTGACTTTACCGACACTGGCATCTTGGATGTGTTCATCGACGAAGCCTTTGTGAAGTATCGCGAAGGTCAGTTTGCCGAAGGCGGGCTGATGAAGGGCAAAGACATGGCGTCGACCTTCAGCTTCTTGCGCCCCAACGACTTGGTGTGGAACTACGTGGTGGGCAACTACCTCAAAGGCGAAACACCTCCACCGTTTGACTTGCTTTACTGGAACAGCGACTCCACCAACTTGCCAGGCCCCATGTACTCTTGGTACTTGCGCAACACCTATCTTGAAAACAACCTCATCAAGCCAGGCAAAGCAAAGGTGTGC
>CANGOY010000189.1 GCA_947455585.1 Comamonadaceae bacterium | reverse complement strand
TGTGTATCCGCACATGCTGCGCCACTCGTTTGCCAGCCACCTGTTGCAGTCGAGCCAAGATTTGCGCGGTGTGCAAGAGCTGCTGGGTCACGCCAACATCACCACCACGCAGGTGTATACGCGGTTGGACTTTCAGCACTTGGCGCAGGCGTATGACTCTGCGCATCCTCGAGCTCGTAAAAAATAACGCTTGTGTGAAGTTGCTCCGGCCCAAGTCAGGGGTGTGGCAGGCGCATCGGCTCATGCGTCGCTGCGCGCCAAAATCGCCTCAACGCCTACCCCACCCCTGACTTGGGCCTTGTTGGCTTGCCAACATTGGCCTGCGTGACGCTTCGCAGTCTTTCATGCGAAGCGAAATAAACCGCAAAGACCAAGCAAAACCCCCAACGACTCAAACGACAATTGAGTCAATGAAAACAATCAAGCTAAGAGAAGGCAAAGAGCGTTCTGCCTTGCGCCGCCACCCGTGGATTTTTGACGGTGCCATTGCAAAAGGCAGTGGCGATGCGGGTGAGACCGTGCGCGTGGAATCGAATGACGGTCAGTTTTTGGGCTGGGCATCGTGCAGCCCCGAATCAAAAATTCGCGCGCGCATTTGGAGTTTTGACGAAGGCCAGCGCATTGACGCGTCGTTCTTCAAAGCCTCCATCGCTCGCGCCATCGCAGCGCGTAGCCGTTTTGATATTCAAAGCAATGGGGTGCGTTTGATTCACGGCGAGTCTGATGGTTTGCCTGGCCTCATCGTGGACCGTTATGACGACATCTTGGTGGCGTCGTTTTTATCGTGTGGCACTGAGCGTTGGAAAAGCGTGATTGCCGATGAGCTGCTGGCGCAAACGGGCCTCACCAAACTCTACGAACGCTCAGACTCGAACGTGCGCAAGCTCGAAGGCTTGCCCGAAGTCACAGGCTGGCTGCGCGGCGAGGGCGCCACAGGCGTGGTGCTGCGCGAGCACGATTGGCAGTTGTCGCTTGACGTGGCCGAGGGGCACAAGACGGGTTTTTATTTAGACCAACGCGACAGCCGCAAAAAGTTTGCCGATTACGCCCGTCGCTTGCAGTTTCAGCGCGTGCTGAACTGCTATTGCTACACAGGCGGTTTCACTGTGGCTGCATTGGCGGGCGGAGCGGCGCATGTGACGTCGATTGACTCATCCGGCCCCGCGATTGAGCTGGCCAAGGCTAACGTGGCGCTGAACGGCTTTGACGCATCGCGCACAACGATGATGGATGCGGATGTGAATGCATCGTTGCGCCAATTCATCCAAGAAGGCCGAACCTTTGATGCCATCGTGCTGGACCCGCCCAAGTTTGCGCCGTCTGCCGCTCATGCCGACCGTGCAGCGCGTGCCTACAAAGACATCAACCGCTTGGCGTTCAAGTTGCTAGAACCGGGCGGTGTGCTGTTCACCTACAGCTGCTCGGGTGGTATCAGTGCGGATTTGTTCCACAAAATCATCGCCTCGGCTGGCATTGATGCGCCGTGCGATGGCTACATCAGCGAGCGCATGCAAGGCGCGCCCGACCATCCGATGACGCTGACCTTTCCCGAGGGCGAATACCTCAAGGGTTTGGTGGTGGTCAAAGCGGCGGAGCTGGTTGAAAAAACCAAGTCGGCCACAATATCAGGCTGATTGAAACGTTTAGAAATAAGGCTTCTCTTCTATGTTGATTCCCGCCACCATCCTGACCGGCTTTTTGGGCTCAGGCAAAACCACCTTGCTCAAGCGCGTGCTGACCGAGGCCCACGGCCAAAAGATTGCCATCATCGAAAACGAATTTGGTGAAGAAAACATCGACAACGAGATTTTGGTGTCTGACACCAACGAGCAAATCATCCAGATGAACAACGGCTGCGTATGCTGCTCCATCCGCGAAGACTTGCGCACCACGCTGCAATTGTTGGCCGCCAAAAAACGCAAAGGCTTGCTCGATTTTGACCGTGTGGTCATCGAAACCACTGGCCTCGCTGACCCAGGCCCTGTGGCACAAACCTTCTTCATGGACGATGAAATAGCCGAGAGCTTTTTGCTCGATTCCATCTTGACCTTGGTCGATGCGAAACACGCCGCCCAGCAACTGAACGACCGCCAAGAAGCGCGCCGTCAAGTGGGCTTTGCCGACCAAATTTTCATCAGTAAGGCGGACCTCGTGACGCCTGCTGAGCTGGACGCTCTGCAACACCGCCTGAAGCACATGAACCCACGTGCCCCACAGAAAGTGGTGCACTTTGGTGAAGTGGCGTTGAGCGAGGTGTTTGACCTGCGCGGCTTCAACCTGAACGCCAAGCTCGACATCGACCCAGACTTCTTGGCCGATGACGACCATCACCACCACGATGGCGAGCATTGCGACCACCCTTCGCACAAGCATGGTCATTCACATGACCACGCCCACGAACATGCGCATGGTGAGCATTGCGATCACGACCACGTACACGACGAACACTGCAACCACGGCCACCATCACCACCACGATGACGACGTGAAAAGCTTTGTCTACAAATCCAAGCGCCAGTTTGACCCCGCCAAGTTGGAAGACTTCTTGGGCGCCATCGTCAACATCTACGGCCCCAAGATGCTGCGCTACAAAGGCGTGCTCAATATGAAGGGCACCGAAAAGAAGGTGATTTTTCAAGGCGTGCACCAGTTAATGGGCAGCGACTTGGGCCCCGATTGGGCCGAGGGCGAAGAGCGCATCAGCAAAATGGTGTTCATTGGTATCGATTTGCCCAAGGACATCTTGATCCAAGGCCTCGATCAATCCTTGGTTTGATGAATTTTGTTAGTTTTCTCTAAATTAATGAAACCTTGGGGTTTGTGGCTACAATCCCGCGCGCCAGACCCGAGTAGCACACCCGTGCTGTCTGGGGCAGCCAGGAGACCCACAGTGAACGCTAAATCCAAGAAACCCGCTTCCAAAAAGCCTGTTCTCGCTAAAAAAGCGACTAAAGCAGTTGCAACGCCTAAAGCGGTTGCGAAGAAGAGCGTGAAAAAACCTGTGGCGGTGAAGGCCCCCGCAAAGTCTGTCAAGCTAGCAGCAAAGCCTGCGGCTAAGAAGGCGGCACCTGTGAAAGTGGCTGTTAAAAAAACAGTTGCCAAAGCAGCGCCCGCTAAGAAAGCGGCTGCACCTAAAAAGGTAGTGGCTAAGAAAGCAGTGGCTTCCAAAGCACCAGCCAAGGCTGTGAAGGCAACAGCTAAGGTTGTGAAAGCACCTGTTAAGACTGCGAAGACGCCAGTGAAAGCTGCAGCCAAGCCTGTTGCTAAAAAAGCAGTGGCTAAGCCCGCAGGCAAAGCTGTTGTTAAAGCAGCACCAAAGGTTGCGGCCAAAGTACCACCAAAAGTTGCGGCCAAAGCAGCGTCAAAGGTCGCGCCTAAAGTCGCCGCTAAGTCGGCAGCTAAAACTGCTGCTAAGGCCGCTCCAGCTAAGAAGGCGCCTGCTGCCAAGCCAACACCCGCTAAAGCCGCCAAGCCCGTTGTTGCAAAAGCTGCTGTGGCCAAGGCTGCAAAGCCTGCCAAAGTACCTAAAGTCAAAGTGGTGGCTGCACCTGCACCCATCGTGCATGTCACCCCCATCATTCCTGGCTACACCCCTGTGGTGCACAAGAAAAACTCCAGAGCTGCCAAGATGGCGGCTTTGGTTCCACCCCCGCCAGCTCAAGTGGTTGCGTCCAACGCAGCCAAGAACAGCTTTATGCCCATGACGGCACCCTCCGCCCCAACCATTGTTCCTGTGATACCTAAAAAAGACGCCAAGCTTGCCAATAACTGGAAAGCCAAAACAGTTGACCAAATGACCGATGCTGAAATCATCGCCATGCCTGACACCGAGTACATGAATGACATGCAAATGGCATTCTTCCGCCTCAAGCTCGTGCAGTTGAAAAACGAAGTGCTGAGCAACGCCAGCGAAACGACCGAACATCTGCGTGAAGACACCGTGGTGGTGCCCGATCCAGCCGATCGCGCCACCATCGAAGAAGAACACGCTTTGGAGTTGCGCACGCGCGACCGTGAACGCAAGTTGCTCAAGAAGATTGAGCAGTCCATACACCGCATCGACAGCGGTGACTACGGTTACTGCGACGAAACCGGTGAAGCCATCGGTGTGGGCCGTTTGTTGGCCCGTCCAACCGCCAGTTTGTCGCTGGAAGCACAAGAACGTCGCGAAATCAAGCAGCGTATGTTTGGAGATTGATGGCTAAAACGCCAAAAATCATCAAAAAGCAGGTCTCTGGACCTGCTTTTTTTATGTCTATTTATCTTCATAAGCCACTTTTAGTGCCTTTGCTAAGTGCTTCATTTATAACGATTTTTACCGTGTGATGTGCATGTTAAAATCGCTGTAAGTTGTTGATTTCATTGAAAAAATTCC
>CANGOY010000188.1 GCA_947455585.1 Comamonadaceae bacterium | reverse complement strand
CTCTATGTCTCTGCCTTATCACATCGGTAACGGCTGGTTCGGCGGCTTGCTGCCCACCACCGCCTTCGCGAGCGTGGCGCAGACCGGCAATATGTACAACGGCTTGTGGTACCCCATCATCATCGCTGGTATGACTTTCGTCATCGGCATGATCTTTGTGAAAGAAACCAAAGACGTCGACATCTACGCTGACGACTAAGCGTGTCAGTCGCCTAGGGAGACCTGGGTGCTACATTCAAGCCCTCCCTGGTGGAGGGCTTTTTACTGATTTCGGAGATTTGATGTGTTGAAAATTTTTGTAGGTTTCGTCATCTTCGCGGCACTTGCCATGTTCGTCATTTTCAAAGGTGGCGACAGATTGGATATGGGCGGCGAAAAGCACGGCGACGATGCAGTGCACGCGCCTGCGGAGGCTGCTTCAGATACGGCGTCTGACGCTTCTGCTGCCAAGTAACTTTCTGTGACTTCGCGCAGTCAAAACGCCACGGCTGGTCCGTGGCGTTTTGCTTGGCGTGGGCAGATTGAATGCTGATTTGAATGCTTATGTGTGGCAATGCCCCGACACCGAAGCGGGCCTGTGCGAATCTCTAGAATATTTGCCACACTCCAAAAGGCTCCGCCATGACAGGCACCATCCGTATTCGTGGCGCACGCCAACACAACCTTAAAAACTTAGACCTCGACATTCGCACAGGCGAACTGACGGTGGTCACCGGCCCCAGTGGCTCGGGCAAATCGAGTTTGGTGTTTGACACCCTCTACGCCGAAGGTCAGCGCCGTTATGTGGAAACCTTCAGCGCCTACGCTCGCCAGTTTTTAGACCGCATGGACCGCCCTGCCGTCGATAAGGTGGAAGGCGTGCCCCCCGCGATTGCGATTGACCAAACCAACCCCGTGCGTAGCTCGCGCTCCACCGTGGGCACGATGACCGAGCTGAACGACCACTTGAAGTTGCTCATCGCACGCGCCGGCAGTTTGTTTGACCGTCAAACCGCGCAGCCGGTCCAACACGACACGCCGCAAACCATTTATGCCGAGCTGCAGCGCCGCTGCGCTGCGCAGCCGCAAGACCCGCGCCTCATCATGACCTTCCCCGTGGAGTTACCCGCAAACACCACGGCGGCCGAAGTGGAGCAGTGGCTCAGTGCGAGTGGTTTCACCCGCATCCACGCCGAGCGCGAAGTGGCCACACCCACTGGTCCCCGCAAGTTGCTGGATGTGGTGGCCGACCGTTTCAAGCTCGGTAACACCGAGCAAGCCCGCGTGGTGGAAGCCATTGAGCTGGCCATCAAGCGTGGTGGTGGTCGATTGAATGTGTATTGGTCTTTAGACGCAGAAGCTACGCCTGAACTCTGGCGCTTTTCCACCGGTCTGCATTGCCCCGACAGCGACCTGCGCTACAGCGACCCCATCCCCTCAATGTTCTCGTTCAACTCAGCCGTGGGTGCTTGCGAAACCTGTCGAGGTTTTGGCCGCGTCATTGGCGTGGATTACGGACTCGTGATTCCTAATGACAAACTCACCTTGCGTGCAGGTGCGATCAAAACCATCCAAACCCCAGCATGGGTGGAGACGCAAGAAGACCTCATGCGTCATGCCGAAGCCGAAGGCATTCCGCGTGACACGCCTTGGTACAAGTTGAGCCAAGAACACAAAGACTGGGTGATTCACGGCTCGCCTTTGTGGAAAGGCAAGTGGAACCACCAGTGGTATGGCGTCAAACGATTCTTTGAATACTTGGAGAGCAAGTCGTACAAGATGCACATCCGCGTGCTGCTGTCTAAGTACCGCAGCTACACGCCGTGTGGCACTTGTGCTGGCGCACGTTTGAAAACAGACAGCTTGCTGTGGCGCATCGGTACCAAAGCGCATGCCGACGCCGTGCTGCACCCCGCCAAACGCTTCATGCCGCAAGGCGTGCAATGGACACGAGCCCAACTCGAAGCCATGCCCGGCTTGTGTCTCCACGACTTGATGCTCTTGCCCATTGATAAGTTGCATCAGTTCTTTAACGCCACGCAGGTGGATGTGGCGGGCGCAGACGCGCAAGCCTTGCACTTGCTGATGGACGAAATTCGCACGCGCTTGAAATACCTCAGCGATGTGGGTATTGGCTACCTCACCCTTGACCGCCAAAGCCGCACGCTCAGCGGTGGCGAGGTGCAGCGCATCAACCTCACCACGGCACTCGGCACCTCGTTGGTCAACACTTTGTTTGTGCTGGACGAGCCCAGCATTGGCTTGCACCCGCGCGACATGAGTCGCATCAACGAAGCCATGCTGCGCCTGCGCAACGCGGGCAACACGCTGGTGGTGGTGGAACACGACCCTGCAGTGATGATGTGTGCCGACCGCATCATCGACATGGGCCCCGGCCCCGGTGTGAAAGGCGGGCAGATTGTGTTTGACGGCACAACCGAAGCTTTGAAGTCGGCCGACACACTCACAGGTGCGTACTTGGGCGCACGCAAAACGATTGGCCTTGGCCTCAAGCGCCTCGTGACTGACAACACGCCACGCTTGATTCTCGAAGGCGCGCGCGAACATAACCTGCAAAACCTGAGCATTGAATTCCCCTTGCAGCGCTTGGTGTGTATCACCGGCGTCAGCGGCTCAGGCAAGTCCACGCTTATTCAAGACGTGCTCACGCCAGCCTTGTTGCGCCACTACGGTCGTGCCACAGAAACACCGGGCGCACATGACCGCTTGTTAGGCGCAGACTATCTGAGCGACGTGGTGTTTGTAGACCAGTCACCTATCGGTAAAACCGCACGCTCCAACCCTGCCAGCTACGTGGGTGCATGGGATGCCGTGCGCGAAATCTTCGCAGTAGCACCACTGTCTAAACAACGCGGCTACACAGCGTCGAAGTTCAGCTTCAACAGCGGCGATGGCCGCTGCCCCACCTGCGGTGGCTCGGGATTCGAGCACGTAGAAATGCAGTTCTTGAGCGATGTGTATTTGCGCTGCCAAGATTGCAACGGCCAACGCTACAGACCAGAAATACTAGAAGTCCGCATCGAGCGCAAAAAGCCGGTTGGCGCTGGGGCAGTGCTGACGCAGCGACATTCTGAGCAAAGCGAAGAGGAGCAAGGCAGTGCTGCCCCAGCGACAGCCAGCGTCTTCCTCAATGTGGCAGATGTGTTGGAGCTAACTGTCGGCGAAGCGTTAGAAATTTTCGCCAATGACCGCGAAGTAGTCCGCACCCTACAACCCATCGTCGATGTCGGCTTGGACTACGTCAAGCTAGGCCAACCCGTGCCCACACTCAGTGGCGGCGAAGCGCAACGTTTGAAGTTGGCAGGCTTCTTGGCCGAGGCAGCCAAAGCCAAAACATCGAGCCGCCAATCGCTAGCCAAAAAAGGTGTGTTGTTCTTGTTTGACGAACCCACCACCGGCCTGCACTTTGACGACATCGCCAAACTCATGCGTGCCATGCGCCGATTGTTGGAAGACGGCAACTCACTCATCGTCATTGAACACAACCTCGACGTCATCCGTGCCAGCGATTGGCTCATTGACCTTGGCCCCGAAGGCGGCGACGCCGGTGGATTGTTGGTAGCCGAAGGTACGCCCGAAGACGTGCGTTTGCATCTCACATCGCACACGGGCAAAGCCTTGCGCGATTACGCAGCGTCGATGGGCGTGGTGTACGAAATTGATGGCGAAAAAGCTTCTGCTGGTCTGCTGGCTGCTGAAGACACGGCTCGGTTTGCAAAGGCCGCGCGTGGTGTTTCCATTGCCGATGGCGCGATTCAAATCATCAACGCCAAAGAGCACAACCTGAAAAGCCTGAGCGTGAACATTCCACGCGGCAAGTTCAACGTCATCACGGGCGTGTCGGGCTCGGGCAAGTCAACGCTCGCGTTTGATATTTTGTTCAACGAAGGTCAGCGTCGCTATTTAGAAAGCCTCAATGCCTACGCGCGCAGCATCGTGCAGCCCGCAGGCCGCCCCGAGGTGGATGCGGTGTATGGCATTCCGCCTACGGTGGCGATTGAGCAGCGCCTCAGCCGCGGTGGCCGCAAGTCCACCGTGGGCACGACCACCGAGGTGTGGCACTTCTTGCGCTTGCTTTACGTCAAGCTCGGCACACAGCATTGCACGCACGACGGCGCTGCAGTGCAGCCGCAAACGGCTGAGCGCATTGCGGCGCAGCTGATGCGTGAGTTCAAAGGTCAACACATTGGTTTGATGAGCCCCTTGGTGATGAACCGCAAAGGTGTCTACACCGAACTGGCTGATTGGGCGCGTCCGCGCGGCTACACGCACTTGCGTGTGGATGGTCACTTTTTGCCGACCAACGGCTTTCCACGTTTGGACCGTTTCAAAGAGCACACCATCGAGTTGCCAGTGGCCAGCCTTGAGGTGTCTGCG
>CANGOY010000187.1 GCA_947455585.1 Comamonadaceae bacterium | reverse complement strand
TGGTGAGGGTGATTTCCATGTGACCGTGTGGCGCGTCGTCGTAGCCAAACCCGCTCAAGGGGCGAACCACTTTCACGCCCGGTGTGTTGGCAGGCACGACCACCATGCTTTGTTGCGCGTGCTTTGGCGCGCTCGGGTCTGTCTTGCCCATCACGATGTAAACCGCACAGCGGGGGTCACCGGCGCCTGAGCTCCACCACTTGGTGCCGTTGATGACGTATTCGTTGCCTTCACGGACAATGCTGCATTGGATGTTGGTGGCGTCAGACGATGCAACCGCTGGCTCTGTCATCAAAAAGGCAGAGCGAATCTCACCGCGCAGCAAAGGCTCAAGCCACTGAACCTTTAGCGCTTCACTCGCATAGCGCTCGAAGGTTTCCATGTTGCCAGTGTCGGGGGCTGAGGAGTTGAACACTTCGGCAGCGAAGGGCACACGGCCCATGATTTCGCACAGGGGCGCGTATTCCAAGTTGCTCAGGCCATCGGGCACGCGAGGGCTGTGTGGGATGAATAAATTCCACAAGCCTGCGGCGCGAGCCTTGGGCTTGAGCTCTTCTACTAGCGCGGTGGGAACCCATGCATCGCCTTTAGCGCGGTTGGCTGCAATCTCTTCAAAGAAGCGCTGTTCGTTGGGGTAAACGTGCTCGTCCATGAAGGCGAGTAGGCGTGCTTGAAGGCTTTTGACTTTGTCGCTGTAATCGAAGTTCATATTTTGTTTTCCTTGTCTCTTTTTCTTTTAGGCTTGTTGTGCAAATTTCCATGCCAGCTCGGCCATGGGGCGCGCACCAGCGCCGTTGGCTTTGGCTTGTTCGCTAGAGGCTGTGCCAGCATCTACGCGTTTGGCAATGCCTTGCAAGATGGCCGCAATGCGGAACATGTTGTAGGCGAGGTAAAAGTTCCAGTCGGCTTTCAGGTCAGCGGGTGTAGCTAGGCCAGTGCGGTCGCAATAGCGGTGGATGTTTTCACTTTCGCTAGGAATGCCCAGTGAGGCTATGTCCACACCGCCAATGCCCCTGAAGGTGCCTGGCGGAATATGCCAGCCCATGCACAGGTAGCTGAAGTCGGCCAGCGGGTGGCCCAGCGTGGATAGCTCCCAATCGAGCACCGCCAGCACGCGTGGCTCTGTAGGGTGAAACATCAAGTTGTCTAGGCGATAGTCACCATGCACGATGCTAACTTTGCTCGCGTCCAGTGCGCTGGCGGGCATGTTGGCGGGTAGCCATGCCATGAGCTTGTCCATCTCGTCGATGGGCTGTGTGACTGATGCAACGTATTGCTTGCTCCAGCGGCCAATTTGGCGTTCAAAGTAGTTGCCGGGGCGTCCGTAGCTCTCTAGACCACGTTCTGGAAACTTCACCGTGTGAAGGGCTGCAATGACGCGGTTCATTTCGTCGTAAATCGCGCCGCGTTCAGCGTTCGCCATGCCCGGCAAGGTTTGGTCCCACAGCACGCGACCTTGAACAAATTCCATCACATAGAAAGCGCGGCCAATGATGGACTCGTCTTCGCACAGCACATGCATTTGAGGCACGGGCACATCGGTGCCGTGAAGTCCTTGCATCACCTTGAACTCGCGTTCAATGGCATGGGCCGAAGGCAGCAGCTTGGCCACAGGGCCAGGCTTTGTTCGCAACACGTAGCTGCGTTTGGGCGTGATAAGTTGGTAGGTGGGGTTCGATTGCCCACCTTTGAAGGTCTCTAGCGAGAGTGGGCCTTCAAAGCCTGGCAGGTGGGTGTGCAGCCAAGCCGCTAGCGCAGCAGTGTCAACGCTGTGCGCCGCTTGCATGGGCTGGGAGTTGTGTGTGTCGTCCCGGCTCATGCGTGGGCTCCTGTCAGTGGTCGGCTTCGCTGATGTGTAGCAAAGCGTCGCGGTTGCGAATCACCAAGCCACCCGGCTCGATGCGAATGGCTTCCTCGCGCTCCATGGCTTTGAGCTCTTGGTTCACACGTTGGCGTGACGCGCCCAAGAGTTGTGCGAGTTCTTCTTGCGCCAGATGCAAACCAATGCGAATCTCTTGCGCGTTGGTCAGGCTCTGCACGCCATAGCTGCGTGCCAAGTGCAGCAGCTGTTTGGCCAAGCGCGAACGCAAGGGCAGGGTGTTGAGGTCTTCCACCAAGCCAAACAGTTGGCGAATGCGACGCGCTTGCAAGCGCAGCATGGCTTCGTAAAACTCCACATGCTGGCTGAGAATTTTTTGAAAGTCGGCTTTGGCCACGCACAAAATGGTGGTGTCGCCATGCGCGTACACATCGTGTGTGCGTCGGTCCCCGTCCAGAATCGCCACGTCGCCAAACCAAATGCCCGGCTCCACATACGTGAAGGTGATTTGCTTGCCCGACAACGACGTCGAACTCACACGCACTGCGCCACGCGCGCACGCCATCCATTCGTCGGCCGTGTCGCCGCGTGCTGCGATCAAGTCGCCGTCTTTGCATCGTTTGACGTAAGCGCATCGAAGAATGTCGTGTCGTAGTGAAGGTGAAAGAGAAGAGAACCAACGTCCTGCGTTGATTGACTCGCGTTCTTCGATGTTAAGAATAGGATCGTCCATAGCCTGTCTTTTGTGTGACCTGAAAGTAAGAATTTGTCACTCAGGAGACCCGCCACTTGTGCAGGGTTTGAGTGAGGCGATTATTTGTAGGCGGGAGTTTCTTTCCTGAGAAAAGCTTGAATGCCAATTCCTGCGTTGGCGTGATGCAAGTTTTTCACAAACTGGTTACGTTCTTGCGCCAAGTGCTCAGTCATGCTGTGTATGCCGGCATCGTTGACGAGTTCTTTGATGCTGTTCATCACATTGGGTGCGCGTGCGTTGATGCGTTCGGCCAAGGCCAATGCTTCCGTCAACGTATGACCGTGGTCGACCACACGGTTGACAACGCCTAGTTCGCGCAAACGTTGTGCGCTGATGCGCTCACCCAAGAGCAACAGCTCTGAGGCCAATTGACGCGGCAAGGCGTGTGCCAAATTCCAGCTACCGCCAGCATCGGGTGACAAGCCTAAGTTGCTATACGCCATGGCAAACACGCTGTTGTCTGCGGCCACAACTAAGTCACACATCAAAGCCAACGAAAAACCAGTGCCCACTGCAGCACCTTCAACTGCGGCAATGACGGGTTTGGGGAAGGTGCGAATGGCTTCCATCCAGTTGTGCAAGCTTTCCACCATTTGCGCTTGCACTTCGGCGGGTTGCTCGCGATTGGCTTTGAGGCTGTGCACATCACTGCCCGCACAAAAATGCGCGCCTTCGCCCGTGATGACCACGCTGCGAATGTCGGGGTTGGTTTCAGCTACGTTGAGCGCTTCAATGCCTGCGGCATACATGGCAAGACCCATGGCGTTACGCAACGCGGGGTCTGACAAGGTCAAGATGAGGGTCTGACCTTGGTTGGTGCTTTTGAGTTGTGCGCTCATGGAGTTTTAGCTTTCGACGTGCATCAAACTTAAACCCAGTGCGCCACGGCGGCGCAGCCATGGACTTGGGCGGTAGCGTGTGTCGCCGTAAACGGTTTGCACGTTGAACAGCACTTCCAAAATTTCGGTAGGGCCGTATTTGTTGCCCATGGTGAGCGGGCCCATGCTGTGGCCTAAGTCGGCCGCGCCTGTGGCTTCTAGTTCTTCGGGTGTGCACAGGCCTTGTTGGCACATGTCACACGCAATGTTGATGATGTTCGCCACCACACGTTGCGTCACAAAACCACCGCTGTCGCGAATCACGGTCACGGCTTTGCCGTCTCTGGCAAACAGCGCGTGTGCTGCGTCGCGCATGTCCGCACGCGTGGCTGGGCTGGTGGCCAGCACACGGCGTTGTGTGAGCTTGTCGTCAATCAACATGTCGATGCCCACGGTACGTGCCGGGTCGAGTCGTTCCACGATGGCCACGGTCGTCACGTCAAAACCCAAAGGCGCGACGATGGACAGCGCTTGTGCCGATGGCGATGCGCCGGTTTCAATCTTGGCGCCCAAGTCTTTGAGCAATTGCAGCAGCTCGGGACGACGCATGGCGCGGGTGGACACCCACACCGGTGGCATTTCTGCCACGCTAGGCGTGACTTGCTCGGCGGGCATCTGTGCTTCGCCATTCACATAGGTGTAAAAACCTTCACCAGTTTTTTGGCCGAGCTTGCCGTCGCTGATGTGTTGTGCCGCGATATGGCTGGGGCGAAAGCGCGGCTCGCTCAGGTATTGCTGGTAAATGGAGGTGATGGCCTCATGCGCCACGTCGATGCCCGCGATGTCTAGCAACTGGAAAGGGCCGATTTGAAAGCCTGCATGCTCACGCAAGATGCGGTCAATGGTGGCGAAGTCGGCCACGCCTTCTGATGCAATTTGCAGCGCTTCTGTTGCACCGCCCAAGATGCCGATGGTTTTGTGGATGGAGTTCATGTGCAAAAAATGACGAG
>CANGOY010000186.1 GCA_947455585.1 Comamonadaceae bacterium | reverse complement strand
GGTGAGACGCTTGCCGTGGCTTAAAGAGCTACCCAGGTCGTGGACAGCGGTGATGCGCCCCACGCCGGTGATGATTCCGGTGAACATGAAGGATATTTTGGCAGGTTTAAGTGCTGCTTACCGGCTGAGGCGCGCCAATATCCTTAAATCAGGGCCGATTTGTGTCACTTCGTGAAACGACAGGGCTTTTGCATCGTCCAAAGTTGTGAAAGGCCCCAAATTTGTCATGCCTCGGCCTTGGCCCATCAGTTTGGGCGCGAGGTATGTGAGTAGTTCGTCTACTAAGTCTTCTCGCAGCAACGAGCCATTGAGTTTGTGGCCCGCTTCCACATGCACTTCGTTGATTTGTTTGGTGCCGAGGTCTTTGAGCATGGCTGCTAGGTCTACCTTGCCTGATGCGTTTGGCAGGCAAATGACCTGTGCGCCTTTGGCCTCTAGGGCTTTGCGGCGATCGGCGTTGTCGACCGCGCAGTAAATCCACACTGGGCGCCCCGGGGCAAATAGTTTTGCAGTGAGTGGGGTTTCGAGCTGGCTGTCCATGACCACCAACGTGGGCTGGCGTGGGGTCAACACAGCGCGCACATCAAGCTGAGGGTCGTCTTCCATAACGGTGCCGATGCCTGTGAGCACCGCGCAAGCACGGGCACGCCAAGCGTGGCCGTCGTCACGCGCGGGGGCTGACGTAATCCATTGACTCACGCCGTTCTCTAGCGCGGTTTGGCCATCAAGGGAGGCGGCGACTTTCATGCGCACCCACGGTGTGCTGTGCGTCATGCGCTTGAAAAAACCGATGTTGAGCCCTTTGGCCTCTTCGCCGAGTAAGCCCACATCCACTCGCACGCCTGCGGCGCGCAAACGTGCAATGCCTTCACCGGCAACTAACGGGTTTGGGTCTTGAACTGCAACTACTACGCGTGTCACACTCGCAGCCGCGAGTGCGTCACAGCAAGGGCCAGTGCGGCCATGGTGGCTGCAGGGCTCTAGGGTGACATAGGCTGTGGCGCCTTTGACATCGTGGTGTTTGGCTTGTGCATGACGTAAGGCCATGACCTCAGCATGCGCTTCGCCTGCACGTTGTGTGTGGCCGCTGCCGAGGACTTCGCCGTTAGTACCAACGATGACGCAGCCCACGCGGGGGTTGGGCGATGTCAAAAACAAAGCCTCGCTCGCTAGGGCCAAGGCGCTTGTCATGTGGAGGGTGTCTTGCGCAGAAAAAGTCATGGCGCAATTATGAATGGCGAGACCTGCCGTTCACGTGACTGTGTTTCTTTTGCGCGTGACCAGGGTGAAGGTCTACCGACTCCAGCACTGCGCCGCAGTTTGGCTTGCCCCTTGCGCGCCGCGCACACCGAGGTGGTTGACCGTCAAAGTGCCACATGTGTCGGCTGCTTGTGTACCAAGCGGTGTGGCGCTGAGCGTGTAGCTTTGCGCGGTGCTGGTGACGGTCATCTTGTAACGCTGTCCATCAATTTGCAGCACGCTGGTGGGCACATCGGTTGCTAGCGGATAGCTGCCATTGGCACTGGCGGCGCGTTCAAACCAGTGCGCGGCTTGCAGCAATGAGGCGCGCGCTTGAGCGCGTTGGCTTCGCAGAATCAAGCTTTGGTAGATGGGCCAAGCGAAGCTGGCCAGCATTGCGACGCAGGCGAGGGCGATGAGCAGCTCGATGAGGGTGAAACCTCTTGATGGGTGTGTGTGTTTCATGAGCGTTCAGTCGTGCAGCACATGCCAGCTGCGCCATTGACCGGTGATAGATGTGGGCGTGTTGCGCACCCAAATGGCTTGCAGCACCGTGGTGCTGCCGGGCATGACGCCATTGGCCAGTGTGGTGATGCGGTAAATGAACGGCGCAGTGGGTGAGGTGTTGGCGGTGTTGGTGATGTACTGCGGAAAAACTTCGACCCAATACCAAGCGGTGTTATCGCCATAAGGCGTATCGCTTGCGCTGACCGGCATGGCCGCGGCGGTTTGCGCTTTCCAATAACTGGCTTTGGTGACTTTGGCATCGAGTGTATTGGGGGCGCAAATGCCTGCGCTGCATTGACTTGGATTTGTGCTGAGGCGTTGTCGCAGCAACTCGTACTCGCTCATCGATGCGGGAAAGAAAGCGTGGGTTTGTGTGGTGTTGCCTACGCTGTGGCGAAGGTTGGGCGAGGCTTCGCCGTTGTTGTTGGCTGCAGGACCCAAGATGTCCGCCAAGGCCACAGGCAACACAGCTTCAGCTTTGTGTTGGGTGCGGAGCTGGTCAGCTTCGGCATTGAGCAGTTGGTCGTTCACCCACAAATTGCGCAAGGCCAGGAGGGTAGCGATGCTGGCCAGGGCGAGCATGACCATCAAGGTAGGTAATGCAAAACCCCGGGTGGTGTCTCGGTGGGCGTTCACCCCGTGGCGGTGTATTGGGTGCTTCACGGCATGACCTCATCGCGATTGCGCAACGTCATCACGCGTTTGAAGGTGCGGCGCACGCGGCCATCTGTTGGTAAAGCCTCGTCTTGACAGCCTTTGAGGCTAGCGTTGGGTTTGGTGTTGTGAACGGTGCTGATGCTCGCCACGCGCAGACACACCTCGATGGCCAATACGTGTGTCATGTCGGTCACTTGGTTGGCCGTTTTCCATTGAAGCGTCTGTGTGCTGGGGTTAACTTCGGCATAGCGCAGTTGAAAGTCTTCGACGCCTTCGGCCAAGGCTTGGTAAGTGCTGTTGGTGAGGTTGAGGTCTTTGCAGCTGAGCTCTTTGTTGGTGTTGAGTTTGTAGTCGTTGCGCACGCTGGTGTGGGTGCTGCCCGTGTTACCTTGGCAGTCGGTCGCGTCTAGCGCATGCCAGTGACCGAGCGTGAGGCTTTCTACATTTTTCGTACCGTTGACGCCTGCTAGGGCTGCTTGTCCCGTGTCTTCGCTGGATGAAATATCGAAGGTTAAATTTCCATCGCTGTTGCTGGCGGGTTTGAGGTAGGCCGCCCCTGCCATGTGTGCTTGTTCACGTATGTTGCGCAAGGCCACGCGTGCGTTGGCGTGCACAGCATCGGCGGCAGCCATGGCATTCCACGTTTGTTTGCTGGTGCCGTACGCCGATGTGGCCGCGGCGATGACGAGCAAACTCAGGGCCATGCCAATGAGTAATTCGGGCAAGGTGTAGCCGCACTGCGACGGCGTTGCGTGTTTGTGCATGCTCATAGACTTGGTCTGAAGAGCAAACGCCAGCAGCTCATCTGCGTGGGACAGGCGGGCGAACCCGACGCCGTGTCGGTGCGGTAAGTTTCATTGGCATCGCGCCAAGCGATGACGATGCCCCACCAGCTCGCAGCATCGGTCAAGGCAAACACGGCGGCATCGCCTTCTGGTAATTGGCTTTGCAAGGTGTGTTGCAACTGCTGCATGTCCCATGCGGCAATGTCTTGGCGTGAACAGGCGGTGGCTGCGCAGTCGGGTGCAGCGGTGGTGGCGTTGCCCCACGCCTTGGCATACATCGCACGTTGCGGTGCGTTCAAATACATGCGTTCGGCTAAGTCGTCTGCAATGCCGGTGGCGACCGAGCGCATGAGTTGCTGACGCTGTTGCGTCAGGGCTTGTTGGTGCATCCACAACAGGCCCAGCACACCAAAAGCCAAGATGACCAAAGCGACGAGGGCTTCCAGCAAGGCAATACTAACTTGCCCTTGCGTGTCTTGCCTTTGATGCCGCATGAATAGCTGCTTGAGTGGTTGATTCAGTTGCTGCATGCTTCACCCGATTGCCAGCGCAAACGGCTGGCGCTGCTGAGGCACAAGACGTTGGCGATGCTGAGTACGCTTTGTCGCGATTTGATGACCCAGCGGTCGCCCACCGTGCCAAGGTCCCCACGTTGGCTAATATCCAGTGGGTCTGATTTGGCAAACGTCACTTGCAAAGGCGTTTGCACTTGCGAGGTGTGCAATACGGTTTGGTCGACCTTAACGACCAATTGCCACCCACAGCTCCAATCGTTGTTGGCAGACGTGCCCCATGTGCAATCGCGCAGACGTGCAAGCTGCAAAGTTTCACCACGTTGCAGAGCGCGTACGCGTGCGGTTTGCAAATCGGTCATCAGTTGGTCACGGGTCGCTTCGACGCGGCTGCGTTCTTGCAGGCGCTGCCAACTGGGAATCGCAAACGAAGCCATGACGCCGAGTACACCCAAACACACCAGCAGCTCCACGAGGGTGAAGCCTCGCGAAGTGGTGCCCTGAGAGAGGCTGCCATATGACGTAAAAAAACCTAGCGCTTGCATGCTGCAAATGCTAGGTTTTGAAGGACTGTCAGCGCATGGCTGAGACTCGAAAACTACTTACGAACTTCGTCCACCAAGCTCTTGAAGTCGTCGATGTCTTCAAAGCTGCGGTACACGCTGGCAAAGCGGATGTAGGCGACTTTGTCGAGTTTTTTCAGCTCTCGCATGACGAGCTCACCAATGCGGGTAGAGGGCACT
>CANGOY010000185.1 GCA_947455585.1 Comamonadaceae bacterium | reverse complement strand
GTGCGGTCTACCGCCCCCGCGGTTGGTGAGGTAGGAATGAGAGGCTGAATGCGAAGCGCCTTTTGCAAAGCTTGGCCCAACGACACCAATTCACGCGGACGCACTTGGCGCAGTGACACGCGGGCGCTGATGCGCTGCACATCGCCCGAGCCTTTGAGGGCGTCGCGCAGCACTTTGTAGCTTTGGGTACGGTTGTCTTGCAGCGCTTCAATGGCGGCCAAGCGATGTATGGCTTGTGTGCGGTCGCGCTCGGGCGAGAGCAGCCAGTTTTTCAGCTGGCGGCTGCCCATGCCCGTCATGCAGGTGTCGAGCAACGAGAACAAAGTGGGCGAGTCTTCGCCGCGCAGTGTTTGGGTCAGCTCTAGGTTGCGACGTGTGGTGAGCGGCAGGTCGATCAGCGCATCGTTGCGTGCCACGTACACGCCGTGCACGTGTGTGAGGGCGCGGCCTTGGGTGTGTTCAGCGTAGGCCAGCAGTGCGGCGGCGGCAGCGTGCGCTTGCACCACGTCTTGCGCGTTCCACGCGTTGAGTGACGCGGCTTGCAAATGCTCCAGCAGCTTGCGGCCACCCAAAGCGGCATCAAATTGAAACGCAGGGCGCACTTGGGCGGGCAGGCTCAAATGGCTGCAGAAGTTTTTGAGCTGTTGCTCAAACGCGGGGCTGACCTCGGCGCTGTAAATGATTTCGCTGGGGGCCACGCGGGCAATCCAGTTGGGCAGCTCGGACGTGTCGCACTCGGCCAAATGCACCAAGCCTTGCGTGACGCTGAGCCACGCCAAGCCGCAACCGGCTCGGTCGCTTTGGTGAATAGCCAATACGTAGGCTTCGGTTTTGTCGCTGAGTAGCGCACTGTCAGTCAGCGTGCCGGGCGTGACCACGCGCACGACTTTGCGCTCGACGGGGCCTTTGCTGGTCGCCACATCGCCCACTTGTTCGCAAATCGCCACGGATTCGCCGAGCTTGATGAGGCGGGAGAGGTAGGTTTCAAGCGAGTGAAAAGGCACGCCAGCCATGACCACGGGCTCGCCGTTGGATTGGCCGCGTTGCGTGAGCGTGATGTCGAGCAGGCGCGTTACCTTCTCGGCATCTGCAAAGAACAACTCGTAAAAGTCGCCCATGCGGTAGAACAACAGCGTCTCGGGGTGGTCAGCTTTGAGCCCCAAGTACTGCTGCATCATGGGGGTGTGCCCAGACAAATCACGCATCGCAGTGCCTGCCAGAAAGTGTTGAACGAGTTACAGCGGCGCGTCTGGCGCTTGGCGTGAAATGCTCAAAGTTTTGGCCGCTGTGCTGGCTGCGCGCTTGTCATCTGCGCCTGCAAACTTGGAATACTTTTGCGTGAGCGGCACCAATTGCGCGTAAATGCGGGGAGGGGCGGCCAAGCACTCTTCGTGCTCAAGGTAGGGGCCTTCGCCGGTGAAGTTGCTCACCAAGCCACCGGCCTCGGTGATCAGCAATGCGCCAGCGGCCATGTCCCAAGGCTTCAAGCCGAGTTCAAAGAAACCATCGCTGAAACCTGCGGCCACATAGGCCAAGTCGAGTGCGGCAGCACCAGGGCGGCGCAAGCCAGCCGTACGTTGCATGACGTCACCCATCAAGCTGAGGTATTTGTTGAAGTCGTCACCGGGACGGAACGGAAAGCCCGTGGCCAGCAAACATTCTTCCAAGCGTGTGCGCTTGCTCACGCGGATGCGGCGGTCGTTCATGTACGCGCCACGGCCTTTGGTGGCGGTGAACAGGTCGTTGCGGGTAGGGTCATAAATGACGGCTTGCTCTAAGCGGCCTTGCACTTGCAAGGCAATGCTCACGCAGTAGTAGGGGAAGCCGTGGATGAAGTTGGTCGTGCCATCGAGTGGGTCGATGATCCAGATGTGGTCCGCGTTGGGGTTGCCGTGTGTGCTGCCTGACTCTTCGGCCAAGATGCCGTGGTCGGGGTAAGCGGTGAGCAGGGTTTCGATGATGATGCGTTCGCTGTTTTGGTCAACTTCGGTCACAAAGTCGTTCACTTGCTTCTGAGAAATGCGTACAGCTTCCACGTCGAGCGCGGCGCGGTTGATGATGGCGCCGGCGGCGCGTGCGGCCTTGATGGCCACGTTGAGCATGGGGTGTATAGAAGAAGAGGACAACATAGATTTTGTGAAGAGCTGGCCCAAACAGACCGAAGATGAACGCCCGGCGATGCGGGCGGCGACAATGGCGCAGATTTTACGCGCTAAGACTGACAAAAACACCCATGAAAACTCGCTTCATCCTAATAAACACCAGCCACGCTGGCAATGTGGGCGCCACAGCCCGCGCCATGAAGGTCATGGGTTTCACCGATTTGGTGCTGGTTGCGCCCCGTTGGGACAACGTGCTGCGCCGCGAAGAGACCATACAGCGTGCAAGTGGCGCGCTCGACGTGCTGGCCAACGCCCGCGTGGTGGCGACTTTGGATGAAGCAATTGACGGCCTGCACCACCTGTGCGCCACCGCCATGACACCGCGCGACTTTGGTCCGCCGACGCTTGAGCCACGCCCGCACTTTGCTGCTTTGGCCGCCGAGCACAAGCAGAACGCCGACTTTGGCGTGGGCTTTTTGTTTGGTTCCGAGCGCTTTGGCATGCGCAACGAAGACGTGTACCGCTGCCACACCTGCCTGCGTATTCCGACCAACCCCCAATTCGGTTCGCTCAATTTAGGCGCTGCCGTGCAAGTGTTGGCCTATGACTGGCGCGAAGCAATGGGAGGCTTGGCCAGCATGGCGCAAAAAGAGTTAGATACCGCATCGACGGAGGATGCGGGTGCGCTCAAAGCGACCATGGTTGACGCACTGGGTAGCGGTGTTGGCAGCAGTGCAGTCTTGGCCGATGTTCAACAGCTCGCAGGCTTACTCGACCATTGGCAGCAGTCGCTCACCGACATTGGTTTCTTAGACCCAGAAGCGCCCAAAAAACTCATGCCGCGCTTGAACCAGTTGTTCAACCGCGCACAGGTGACGCAAGAGGAAATTCACATCTTGCGTGGCATTGCCAAAGCCATGTCGCAAGCTGCCAAAACTGCGGACCAAAAACAAGCCTAAAAATGCAGCCCTAAAAGCATCTATTCAGGCAACGATAATCACGCCACTATGTTTTCACGCCTACGCTCTGACGTTCAATGCATTTTGGACCGCGACCCCGCCGCTCGAAGCCGCTGGGAAGTGCTGACCTGCTATCCCGGCTTGCATGCCGTGCTGCTGCACCGCTTGGCGCATGGCTGCTGGAACATCGGCTTCAAGTGGTTGGGCCGCTTCATTTCACACATCTCGCGCTGGTTCACCGGCATTGAAATTCACCCCGCCGCCAAGATTGGCGACCGCGTGTTTTTCGACCACGCCATGGGCGTGGTGGTGGGCGAGACTGCCGAAATTGGCGACGGCTGCACGATTTACCAAGGCGTGACCTTGGGCGGCACGTCGCTTTACAAAGGCGAAAAGCGTCATCCCACCTTGGGCAAAGATGTGGTGATTGGTGCTGGCGCCAAAGTGTTGGGCGGCTTCACCGTGGGCGACGGTGCCAAAGTGGGCAGCAATGCCGTGGTGACCAAGCCCGTGCCTGCGGGTGCGACCGCTGTGGGCAACCCCGCACGCATCATTCAAGCCGAGACAGTCATCAAAAATCAAGAGGCAAAGCGCGAAGAAGCTGCTTCGAAGATGGGCTTCTCAGCTTACGGCGTCACACAAAACGACGACCCTGTGAGCCAAGCCATGCGTGGCTTGATTGACAACGCCACCTCACAAGAACACCAAATTGCTTTGTTGTGGAAAGCCATTGAGCAGCTGTCTTCTGGTCACGCCAAACCCGATTGCGTGCCCACCGATGCTGCTCGTCAAGAGCACTTTGAGGCGGCACGCATCAACCAACTGTTAGATTAACGATGCGTTTTTTGAATGTGTATCCCAAGCGCCTGTGGGCGACTTTGAATCCTGCTGGCGCGTTTGAGGGGCAGTTCACGTTTGACTTAGAGCAATACGGTTTGGTGACGAGTGACATCGTGTGTGACGTCACGGTTTGTGAAGACCCTGTGATGGTGGGGCAGTGGAAGATTCTGGTGAAGCCCATGTTTGATGTGGAGATGCCACACTTTGACAAGTTTGCCGAGACTTTGAACCACTATGTGTTTGAGGTGTTGCAGTACGCGCCTAGCCGAAGTGCGCCTGGTAAAGACCTGCCGATGGTGAAGCTCTTTTTTGACAGCATTTATTTCGACATGTCGGGTGATGAACCGGTTGTGCAAAAGATCGGTGCAGGCAGCACCCAGAAATAAAAAAGCCCGCTGACTCAGCGGGCTTTTTTGTGGGCGTGTGTTGCTTCACACGCGCTTAGATTTCAACGCGGTCTTAGGACGGCAGCCTTTGCAAAAGGCATCCCGCGTTTCCATGTACGGCCCGCCAATCAAGTCGATGCAGTAGGGCACCGCAGCAAAGATG
>CANGOY010000184.1 GCA_947455585.1 Comamonadaceae bacterium | reverse complement strand
GAACATGCCGAGCTGTTCACCCTCTTGGCCATGGGCACGCCGCTGGGCTGGCTCGAGCGCGTGCCCACTTACAAAGACCAACAAGAAAAGCTCAAGGACAAAGACTTGTCTACCTACGGCTTCTTGGGCTACCCCCTGCTTCAAGCCGCCGACATCTTGATTTACAAAGCCAAGCATGTGCCGGTGGGTGAAGACCAAGCCAGCCACGTCGAGTTGACACGCGAAGCCGCACGCCGCTTCAACCACTTGTATGGCCGCGAAATCAACGCCGAAGAAAAAGTGCAGGCTTCGCTGGCCAAACTGCCCAAAGACAGCATCAAGCGCTTTGAGAAGTCGCGCAAGGCCTACCAAGAAACGGGAGACGCCAAAGCCATGGAAGGTGCGCTCGGCTACATCGCTTCAGCGCCCGAGCTCGACGCACAAGACCGCGAGCGCTTAGAGGGCTACTTCAAAGGCACAGGCAAAGTCATCTTGACCGAACCCCACGCGCTGCTGACCGAAGCCAGCAAGCTACCGGGCCTGGACGGCGCCAAGATGAGCAAAAGCTACAACAACTCAATCGCCATTCGCGAGGACCGCGCCACGATTGAGCACAAGGTCAAGCGCATGCCCACCGACCCCGCACGCCAAAAACGCACGGACGTGGGCAACCCCGACAAATGCCCTGTGTGGCAATTCCACATGGTCTACAGCGATGCGGGCCAACGTGAATGGGTGACGCAAGGCTGCAAGACAGCTGGCATTGGTTGCTTGGACTGCAAACAACCCATCATCGAAGCCATCTTGCGCGAGCAGCAGCCGATGCTCGAACGTGCAGAGCCGTACATCACCAATCCCAAAATTGTTCGTGATATCGTGGATGCAGGTACTGAAAAAGCACGCATCACAGCTCGGGAAACCATGCAGGAAGTCCGGTCCGCAATGGGGCTAAACTACTAATATTGATTCAGGAGTAATAAAAATGAGTATGTACATCATTGACGACCATCCTTTGGTTCGCCAAGCCATCGCCATGTTGCTGCGTCGCATGCGCCCCGCTTCGAAAGTGATTGAGCTCGAAAAGTTCAGCGAATTACAAGCTGCCATCATCAAAAACGGTGACCCAGAATTGTTTGTGCTCGATTTGTTGTTGCCTGGCGTCAAAGGCACATCGGCTGTCAAAGACATCAAAACCATGTACGCCACCGTACCTTTGGCCGTGATTTCATCTATGCCTGCTGGCGAAGCAGAAGAAACCTGCATCGAAGCCGGTGCGGACATTTACATCGAGAAGTCCACCCCTGCCAATGAAATTTCATCTGCCATCCAAGGCTTGTTTGCTGCTGAGAACGGTGACGAAGAAGTTGTGGCTGTTGGCGAGACCAAGTTGTCTAAACGTCAAAAACAACTCATCGTGATGTTGGACCGTGGTTTGAGCAACCGCGACATCGCCGCCGAATTGGACATCAGCGAACACACCGTGAAAGTTCACTTGTGGCGCTTGTTCCGTCGCTTGGACGTGAAGAGCCGCACTCAGACTTTGCACTTTGCACGCATGAACGGTTTGCTGTAACTAGCTAACGCCCGTCAAACAAAGGCCCCGCAGTTTTTGACTGCGGGGCCTTTGTCATGGTGCAAACCTGAAAGCGATTTACGGCGTCGCCTGCAAGGTGTCACGCACCATCAAGTTCAGACCTTTGCTGCCGGGCTTCACAGGCGTGAGGCTCACGCCATAGTCACCCACTTGCGCGACCGCTTGACCACTCTTCGAAATGCGCACACGCACGGTCACCTCAGCCATGCCCGAGAGCTTGACGCTCGGGTTCATGGCCGTGCTGTCGTCGAGCACAAAGTCCAAAGGCAGTTTGTCCGCCGTGGTGCGCACGATGGCCACAGGCATACGTGAACCCGCCACGGGCGTGGCGTATACAAACACGGTGTCGGTAGGCGCTACCAAGCCTTGCAGCTCTTTGACCAAGGTCACGCGACCGCTGATGCTGCTGGCTGACATCGCCGCCTTGGCAGCAGGCACATTCATGGATGCATCCGTCGCCGCACTGACGGCGCGCGGCGGAATGGCTGGCAAGCCCATCTTGTCGCGCGCTTCGGCTATGGCACGGTCTAACTCGGGCGCATCGGGTGAATCGGCGGGCACCACTTCGCGGGCACGCTCCCAGTAACGCAAGGCGGTATTGAAATTCATCTCGGCATACGACGCACTGCCGGCCAAGAACAAGGCGTTCAAGTGAAGTGGGTCAGCCGTGAGCACGCGTTGGATGATGGCCCAAGGCTCCCCGGCAAAGCTGCCACCGTTCTTTTGCGACAACACTTCGGCACGCTCTATCGACAAGTTGTCATCGCGACTCAGGGTCAAGGCTTTGCCATAGGCTTCTGCGGATTCTTCAAAGTGACCACGCGCACGCTGAACGCGGCCCAGCATGACCCAGCCTTCCATGCTGTTGGGTTCGTCTTGCAAACGGCGCGTGAGCGCGGTAGCCATTTCGGTCAGCTTTTCTGGCGTCACTTCGTCAGAGGCGTTCACCCCTTGCTTGAGCGCCATGGGGTCCAGCGCAGCGGGTTCGCCCAATACGCTGTACATCAGCATCGATGACACGGGCACCACAAACACCAACAAGGCAATGCTTAGCCAAGGCTTTCGCCATTGCACAGAGGTGGATGTGGCGGGAGGTGCAGCTTTGTCAGACAAACTTTCAACACCCACATCGGCCAACAGGCGTTGCGACAGCTCATCACGCGCCGCTTTGAGCTCTTCGTAGTTGAGGTTGCCCATCACGAATTCGCGGTCAAGCTCAGCCATTTGGTCACGGTACACCGCAGCATTGGCTTCGGCCGGGTTGTGGATGGCATCTGCTTGATACGCAGCCAAACGTGCACCTTGTTGCGAGCCACGCCACAGCGCCACGCTCAACACGAGCATCACCACAGCCATCATGGCCACGGCGACATAAATAAAAGCGAGTGCGGGATTCACATCAACCTTTCAACAGCTGCTTGGCGCGTTCGCGCTCGTCGTCGCTCAAGCCAGCAGGTGCGGCCAAGGCGCGACGTTGACGCAAGTACACAGCCAAGAAAATGGCAGCCACGACCAACAACAAAAACGGACCAAACCACAACACCCACGTCAAAGGCTTGACCTCAGGGCGATACAGCACAAAGTCGCCATAGCGGGCGACGAGGAAATCTTTGACTTCTTGGTCAGACTTGCCCGCACGAATCAGCTCACGCACTTCGTTGCGTAAATCGTCGGCCAACTCAGCATGCGAAGAAGCCAAGGATTCGTTTTGACACACCAAGCAGCGCAATTCTTGGGAGATGTCCACCAAGCGGGCTTCAAGCTTAGGGTCTTCTGCCATGGGTACGGCCTCACGACCCATACTCACAGAAGCAAACAACACCATGCTGACTGCCAAGGCGGTATTGAGAATCAAACGTTTCATGACTTGTTCAACTCCGAAATCAGCGGCAAGATTTTTTCAGCCAACAACGCGGGCGTCACAGCACCGACAAACTTGTAACGAATCACGCCAGTCTTGTCGATGACATAGGTCTCGGGCACGCCGTACACACCGTAGTTGATGCCCACACGACCATCAAGGTCCATGACCGTGGTCATGTACGGGTTGCCGTGGCGCTTGAGCCACACTTGGCTGCGCTCACGGGCAAGCTTGAGCTTCTCGTCAAACGGCGACTTGTATGCAGGGTCTTGCGGCTGAATTTCTTTGTAGCTCAGGCCCACGATGGGCACTTGGTTTTTTTCAGAAAACGCCACCAGCACCGGATGCTCTTCGCGGCACGCCACACACCACGTGGCCCACACATTGAGCATCCACACTTGGCCTTGCATGTCGACAGGCGAAAACTTGGCATCACCCGGTTCAAGCGTGAACAAGGTGAAGTGCGGTGCGGGCTTGCCTATCAAGGGCGATGGAATTTCACGCGGATCACGCGTCAAACCTACTGCCAAAAAAACCACGAGGCCGATGAACAGGACCAGCGGAATCAAGACCTTTTTCATTTGCGGTATCTCCGGTCGAGTGCTGCCAACACGCCACCCAAGACCATCAACAGCACGCCTCCCCACAGCCACGGCACAAAGGGCTTGTAGTACACGCGCATGCTCCACTCGGTGCGCGCGTCGTCCAGCGGCTCACCCAGCGACACATACAAATCACGCATGAAGCCAGAGTCGATACCCGCTTCGGTCATGGCCATGGCCGATGAAAAATAGCGGCGTTTTTCGGGCTGCAAAATTTCAATGATTTTGTCGTCGCGCAGCACTTGCACATCGGCACGCACGGCCTTGTAGTTGGGGCCGCGCACTTCGTCGAGCGAGTTCAAGCGGAAGGTGTAGGGTGCAATCGTCACCACGTCACCAATGTGCATGCGCACATCGCGCTCCACCTCGTAGCACTTCACGCCGGTGATGCCAATCACCAGCACCGCCATGCCAAAGTG
>CANGOY010000183.1 GCA_947455585.1 Comamonadaceae bacterium | reverse complement strand
CATGTTCACCGGAATCATCACCGGCGTGGGGCGCATCACCGCTGTCCACGACCTGGGTAGCTCTTTAAGCCACGGCAAGCGTCTCACCATTGAGGCCCCTGCCGCGTATCTCGACGACGTCACTCTAGGGGACAGCATCGCGCTCAACGGCGCTTGCATGACAGTCACCAGCTTCGACCTCGACACACACACCTTCACCATCGACATCTCTGCTGAATCATTGGCTCGCACCAGTGGTTTGACCGAGCTTGGCCGCGTCAACCTTGAAAAAGCATTGCGCGCGCATGACCGTTTGGGCGGCCACATCGTGTCGGGCCATGTGGACGGTATTGGCCAAGTGAGCCACTTTGCGCAAGTTGGTGAAAGTTGGGAGTTGCGAATCATGGCCCCCACCGACCTAGCCAAGTACTTGGCATACAAAGGCTCCATCACCATCAACGGCGTGAGCCTGACCGTGAACCGTGTGCAAGACTTCTTCAACACAGAAGGCCCCATGAGCTTGCGCGGCTCAGAAGTCAGCATCAACCTCATTCCTCACACCGTGGACAACACCGCTTTGGGTTCGCTCAAAACAGGCAGCACGGTGAACCTCGAAATTGACACCGTTGCCCGCTACGTTGAACGCATGTTGCGCGTCGACGCCTCGCTGAGTGACGCTGCCGCATTGAAAGCCCAGCCATGAGCGTTACCAAAGGGCTAAAGCCCGTCGCTATTTCCCCTGTTGAAGACATCGTGGCCGACATGAAAGCCGGCCGCATCGTCATCCTGGTAGACGAAGAAGACCGCGAAAACGAAGGCGATTTGGTTCTGGCGTCTGACCACGTCACACCCGAAGCCATCAACTTCATGGCCCGCTTTGGTCGTGGCTTGATTTGCCTCACACTCACCCGCGAGCGCTGCGAATATTTGAAGCTGCCTCCCATGGCTGCGCGCAACGGCACTGTGTACAGCACCGCGTTCACAGTGTCCATTGAAGCTGCTGAGGGCGTGACCACCGGCATCTCTGCAGCCGACCGTTCGCGCACCATCGAAGTGGCCGTGGCCAAAGCCACCCAACCCACTGACTTGGTGCAACCAGGTCACGTGTTCCCACTGCAGGCAGTAGATGGCGGCGTACTAATGCGCGCAGGCCATACCGAAGCCGGATGCGACTTGGCCGCGATGGCAGGCTGCTCGCCCTCTTCCGTAATTTGCGAAATCATGAAAGACGACGGCACCATGGCCCGTTTACCTGATTTGCAAATCTTCGCCGCCGAACACGGGTTGAAGATCGGCACCATCGCCGACCTGATTGCCTACCGCAGTCGCAACGAATCACTGGTTCACAAAGTCAGCTCACGCGCCATGCACACCGCGCACGGCGAATTCACCGCCAACGCCTACAAAGACATGACCAGCGGTGCTGTGCACATGGCACTCATCAAAGGCACTTGGGATGCAGACGCAGAAGTGTTGGCCCGCGTGCATGAACCGCTCTCTGTGCTCGATGCACTCGAACCAAACCGTGTCATGCACTCATGGGGTTTAGATGCGGCCTTAGCGCGCATCAACACATTGGGCACCGGCGTGGTCGTGTTACTCAACTGTGGCGAGAGCGGTGAGCAACTGCTGAACCAATTTGACGGCACCGCCCGCTCAGCCCACGGCCCCGAGCGCGGCCGTATGGACCTACGCAGCTACGGCGTGGGTGCGCAAATTTTGCGTGACTGCGGTGTCCAAAAAATGCGCCTCATGGGTAACCCACGCCGCATGCCCAGCATGGCAGGCTACGGACTTGAAATCACTGGCTATCTCTCCAAAGAATAAAACGATTAAAGAATAAAAACTATGTTTGTCTCCAACCTTGCCTCCACCACCACACTCGATGGCAGCGCATTGAAAATTGGCATCGTCCAAGCGCGCTTCAACGATGACATCACCAACGCACTTGCTGCTGCTTGCATCGCCGAACTCAAAGCAATGGGCGTGACAGACGACCGCATCACCCACGTGTATGTGCCGGGCGCACTAGAAGTCCCCTTGGCCTTGGCCGCGCTTGCGCAAATTGAAGACCCTGAACCGTTCAGCGCACTCATCGCGCTGGGCTGCATCATTCGCGGAGAGACCTACCACTTTGAGTTGGTAGCTAACGAATCTGGCGCAGGCGTGACGCGCGTGGGCATGGACTACCACGTGCCCATTGCCAACGCCATCCTCACCACCGAAGACATGCCACAAGCTGTGGCGCGTCAAACTGACAAAGGCCGCGATGCGGCACGCGTGGCCGTAGAAATGGCTTTGTTGTTGGAGCAATTGGCATGAACGACATTCAACACACCACCTCATCAGCCCAAGACACGACTGGCGACAAAGCCCCTCGCAAAACAGCCAGTAAAACGGACAGCAATGGCACCACCAAAAGCGCAGCCAAATCTGGCCGCAGCCGCTCGCGTGAATTTGCGCTGCAAGGCCTTTACCAATTTTTGGTTGGCAACAATGAGGCAGCAGACATTGACGTGTTCACCCGCGACTTGAGCGGCTTTCACAAATCTGATTCGGTGCATTACGACGCGCTGCTTTACGGCTGCATTGAGCAACGCGAAATTTTGGATTCACTGATTGAGCCTTTGCTTGACCGCAAGCTCAACGAAATCTCCCCCATCGAACACGCCGTGATGTGGATGGGCGCGTATGAGTTTCAACACTGCATCGATGTGCCGTGGCGCGTGGTGCTGAACGAATACATCGAGCTCGCCAAATCTTTTGGCGGCACAGATGGTCACAAGTACGTCAATGGCGTGCTCAACGGCTTAGCCCCCAAACTGCGCGCACTCGAAGTTGAGTCTGACCGCGCCAAAGGCAAGATTCAAAGCTAATCAGCGACTGATGATGAAAATCGCCCAGCGCGCACAACGCATTGAGCCTTTCTATGTGATGGAGGTGGCCAAGGCCGCCGCCGAGCGTGCTGCCTTGGTGGCGCACACCGATGCGCCCATGATTTTTTTGAACATCGGCGAACCTGATTTCACCGCACCACCTTTGGTGCAAGAAGCCGCCGCACGCGCTGTGCACGACGGCGTGACGCAATACACACCTGCACTTGGCATACCTGAATTACGCGAACGCATCAGCGCTTGGTACAGCACACGTTTTGGTGTGAATGTGCCCGCTCGGCGCATCGTCATAACGGCCGGCGCATCTGCTGCTTTGCAATTAGCCTGCTTGGCTTTGATTGAAGCTGGCGACGAAGTGCTCATGCCAGACCCGAGCTATCCCTGCAACCGCCACTTTGTGAGCGCAGCAGAAGGCCGTGCGGTTTTGGTGCCCACCACAGCAGCTGAGCGTTTTCAGCTCAGCGCTGAACAGGTGCAAGCGAATTGGACTGCCCACACACGCGGTGTGCTGTTGGCTTCACCGTCTAACCCCACCGGCACGTCCATCCACCCCGACGAGTTACGCGCGATTCACAACGAGGTGTCGCAACGCGGCGGCACCACGCTGATTGACGAAATTTATTTGGGACTGAGTTACGACGCACAGTTTGGCCAGTCTGCCTTGCGCATTGACGACCAAATCATCAGCATCAACAGCTTCAGCAAATACTTCAACATGACGGGCTGGCGTTTGGGCTGGCTGGTGGTGCCCGATACCCTGGTGCCCGTGATGGAACGCCTGGCACAAAACCTGTTCATCTGCGCCAGCACAGTGGCGCAACACGCTGCCCTCGCCTGCTTTGAAGCGGAGAGCATTGCCGAGTACGAACGTCGTCGCACGGAATTCAAAGCCCGCCGCGACTACTTTGTGCCGGCCCTCAACGCTCTGGGCCTGAATGTGCCAGTCATGCCCGATGGCGCGTTTTACGCGTGGGCCGATTGCTCAGCAGCAGCCGACAAACTTGGCGTCAAAGGCAGCTGGGACTTTGCCTTTGAAGTGATGAACAAAGCCAACCTAGCCATCACGCCCGGCCGCGACTTTGGCCATGCCGATACCTCGCGCTTTGTGCGTTTTTCCACCGCCCGCTCGCTGCCTGAGTTGCAAGCAGCGATTGGACGTTTACAAACCTTGCTGGGTTAATTCATGAGCACCGTTTTCGAACACCCCATTCGGGTTTATTGGGAAGACACAGATGCCGGCGGCATCGTGTTCTACGCCAACTACCTGAAATTTTTTGAACGCGCCCGCACCGAGTGGCTGCGAGCTCTTGGCATTGGCCAACACGCGCTGCGCAAAGAAACAGGCGGCATGTTTGTGGTGAGTGAAACCGCCGTCAAATACCACCGCCCCGCCAAGCTGGACGACCAGCTGCGCGTCACTGCCACACTGGCAGAAGGTGGCCGTGCCAGCCTCGTCATTGCGCAACAAGCATGGCTGGGTGAAACTTTACTTTGCGAAGGCACGATTCGTATCGGTTGGGTCGATGCCACCGCCATGAAGCCTGCGAGAATCCCCTATTCTGTATTGGAACGCCTGACATGACACAAGACTTTTCCATCGTTCATTTATTGCTCAACGCCAGTTGGGTCGTGCAAATTGTG
>CANGOY010000182.1 GCA_947455585.1 Comamonadaceae bacterium | reverse complement strand
GTACCTCCCCTAATGTGTGGCATCGTCGGCGTTGCAAGCAACGCACCTGTGAACCAGTTGATTTATGACGCTTTGTTGCTCTTGCAGCACCGCGGCCAAGATGCCGCAGGCATCGTCACCCAGCTGGACCGTAAATTCTTCATGCACAAGGCCAAAGGCATGGTGCGTGATGTGTTTCGCACCCGCAACATGCGCGCCTTGCCCGGCAACAACGGCTTGGGCCAAGTGCGTTACCCCACGGCGGGCAATGCCTTCAGCGAAGAAGAGGCCCAGCCTTTTTACGTGAACGCGCCGTTTGGTTTGGTGTTGGTGCACAACGGCAACTTGACCAACGCCCATGCGTTGAAAGCCGAGCTGTTTTCTGAAGACCACCGCCACATCAACACCGAGAGTGACTCTGAAGTCTTGCTCAACGTGTTGGCTCACGAGATTGACAAAGCCACACGCGGTTTGCCTTTGAAGCCTGCCGATGTGTTTGATGCTGTGCGCCGCGTGCACCGCCGCATCCAAGGTTCTTACGCCGTGGTGTCCATGATTGCAGGCCACGGCTTGTTGGCCTTCCGCGACCCGTTTGGCATTCGCCCTTTGTGCATTGGTCGTGGTGCGGATGGCACGTACATGGTGGCCAGCGAATCGGTGGCGTTGGACGGCACGGGTCACGTGTTTGAGCGCGACATCGCGCCAGGCGAAGCCGTGTTCATTGACCTCGCAGGCCAAGCCCACTTCATGCAGTGCGCCGATGCGCCGCAGCTCAAGCCTTGTATTTTTGAATATGTGTACTTGGCCCGTCCTGACTCGACGATGGACGGCATTTCGGTCTATCAAGCCCGATTGAACTTGGGCGAGACTTTGGCCAAGCGCGTGGTGTCTGCAGTGCCGCCAACAGACATTGACGTCATCATTCCTATTCCAGAATCCAGCCGCCCCAGCGCTACACAGCTGGCGCATTTGTTGGGTGTGCCCTACCGCGAAGGGTTTGTGAAAAACCGTTACGTGGGCCGTACCTTCATCATGCCTGGTCAGGGCGTGCGCAAAAAATCTGTGCGCCAAAAGCTTAACGTGATTGCCAGCGAATTCAAAGGCCGCAACGTACTGCTGGTGGACGATTCCATCGTGCGCGGCACGACCAGCCGCGAGATTGTGCAAATGGCCCGCGACGCTGGTGCACGCAAGGTGTACTTGGCCAGTGCGGCACCGCCTGTGCGTTTTCCTAACGTGTATGGCATTGACATGCCCACGCCCGAAGAGTTGGTGGCGCATGACCGCACGGTTGAAGAAATTCGCGAGTTGATTGGTTGCGACGCCTTGATTTACCAAGATGTAGAGGCCATGAAGCAAGCCGTTCTGTCCGCCAAAGCAGGTGATGCACCCAAGCTCGACGGCTTTGACGCCTCTTGCTTTGACGGCGTCTATGTGACCGGCGATGTGTCGTTAAGTGACATCGTGCGTTTGAACGAAAAACGTGTGGGCCAAGAGGAGGGCGCTGAAGACAATTCGCGCCTCGCCTTGCCCAACCCTTCGGAGTAACTTAGGTATGAGCCAGCACCCTTTGCCCGCAGATTTGCACTTAGAAACCTTGGCCGTGCGCTTGGCCGCAGACCGCAGCCAGTACGGTGAAAACTCTGAAGCCCTGTACCTGACCAGCGGTTATGTGCAGCCTTCGGCCGAAGCTTCGGCTCGCCGGTTTGCGGGTGAAGAAGACGGCTACACCTATGGTCGTTCGGGCAATCCGACGGTGAGCAGTTTTGAAATGCGCTTGGCCGCACTAGAGGGCAGTGAGGCTGCTTTGGCCACGTCGTCCGGCATGTCTTCGGTCATGCTGATGTTGTTCAGCTTGCTCAAGGCGGGTGACCATGTGGTGTATTCGCAGTCTATGTTTGGCTCGACTTTGAAGCTCATTGGTTCTGAGTTCGCGCGCTTTGGTGTGGAATCGACCGTGGTGTCGCAAACCGATTTGGCGGCATGGAAAGCAGCCATTCGCCCCAACACCAAAATCTTGTTTGCCGAGACGCCCACCAACCCCTTGACCGAGGTGTGCGACATCGCCGCCTTGGCCGACATGGCGCACAACGCGGGCGCTTTGCTGGCAGTGGACAACTGTTTTGCCACGCCCATCTTGCAGCGCCCCATGGCCATGGGCGCAGACATCGTCATGCACTCAGGCACCAAGTATTTGGACGGTCAAGGCCGCGTGATGGCCGGCGCTTTGTGTGCGAGCGAGAAGCTCATCAAAGAAAAGCTGCTGCCTGTCATGAAAAACAGCGGCATGGTGCTGTCACCCTTCAACGCATGGGTGGTGCTTAAAGGCTTGGAGACGCTCGACATTCGCATGCGCGCCCAAAGCGCACATGGTCACGCGATGGCCCAGTGGTTGGAGCAGCATCCTGCTGTGTCGCGCGTCTATTACCCAGGTTTAGCCAGCCATCCACAGCACGACTTGGCGATGAAACAAATGTCGGGCATGGGCGGCGCTGTGTTGTCGTTCGATGTGAAAGCCGCTGACCCGCAGCAAGCGCGCACCCGCGCTTTTCATGTGCTCGACAGCTTGCGCACGCTCTCGCTGTGCACCAACTTGGGCGACACCAAAACTTTGCTCACACACCCTGCCAGCACGTCGCACGGCAAGCTGTCGGAAGACCAGCGTCAAGCCGCAGGCATAGGCCAAGGCATGATTCGCTTCGCCGCTGGCCTGGAGCACTTAGACGACATGAAGGCCGACCTGTTGCGCGGCCTCGATACCCTTTGATTTTTATTTCTGCATGACCAAAATTCGTACCCGTTTCGCGCCATCACCGACTGGCTTTATCCATCTGGGCAACATTCGTTCGGCCTTGTACCCATGGGCGTTTGCACGCGCCACGGGTGGTGACTTTATTTTGCGTATTGAAGACACCGACCTTGAGCGTTCTAACCAAGCGTCGGTGGACGTCATCATCGAAGGCATGAAGTGGTTGGGCCTCGACCACGACGAAGGCCCGTTCTACCAAATGCAACGCATGGACCGCTACAAGGCCGTGTTGGAAGAACTCAAAGCCGGTGGCCACGTGTACCCCTGCTACATGAGCATGGAAGAGCTTGACGCCCTGCGTGAACAGCAAATGGCCAACAAAGAAAAGCCACGCTACAACGGCACATGGCGCCCTGAGGCAGGCAAGACCCTGCCAGCCATCCCCGAAGGCGTGAAGCCTGTGCTCCGCTTTAAAAACCCACAAGGCGGCTCGGTCGTGTGGGAAGACAAAGTCAAAGGCCGCATCGAAATCAGCAACGACGAGTTGGACGACTTGGTCATTGCGCGCCCCGACGGCACACCCACCTACAACTTCTGCGTTGTGGTGGATGACATTGACATGGGCATCACCCACGTCATCCGTGGTGACGACCATGTGAACAACACGCCTCGCCAAATCAACATCTTCAAAGCGTTGGGCAAAGACAAGCCGGTGTATGCCCACTTGCCCACCGTGCTGAATGAGCAAGGCGAGAAGATGAGCAAGCGCAATGGCGCCAAAGCCGTCACGCAATACCGTGACGAAGGCTACTTGCCCGATGCGATGGTGAACTACCTCGCACGCTTGGGTTGGAGCCACGGCGATGATGAAATTTTCAGCCGCGCTCAGTTCTTAGAGTGGTTCAACCTCGACCACCTGGGTCGTAGCGCTGCTCAGTTTGACGAAGCCAAACTCAAGTGGGTGAATGCCCAGCATTTGAAGGCCATGGCTGATGACGCGCTCGCACCTTTGGTGAGCGCTGAACTGACCAAACGTGGCATCGCAGCCGATGACCGATTGCCTGCCATTTGCGGCTTGTTCAAAGACCGTTGTGACACCTTGTTGGTGTTGGCAGATTGGGCGACAGCGTTTTACAACGACGTCACCCCACAAGCTGACGATGTGGCCAAACACATCACACCCGCTGTATTTCCTGCCCTCGATACCTTGGCTGCCAAGCTCGCCGCATTGGCCGAGTGGAGTACAGCCAACGTGAGCGCTGCGTTCAAAGAAGTCCTGACTGAGCAGGGGTTGAAAATGCCACAGCTCGCCATGCCTGTGCGCGTGTTGGTGATGGGGACGCCCCAAACACCGTCTGTGGATGCCGTGCTTTTCTTGTGCGGAAAAGAAAAAGTTTTGACCCGTTTGACGAAACGCTAAAAATTTAGCTATACTATCGTTCTCGACACCCAACGGGGGTATAGCTCAGCTGGGAGAGCGCTTGCATGGCATGCAAGAGGTCAGCGGTTCGATCCCGCTTACCTCCACCAAAAATGTCGAGATGTTTCTTAAGAAACAAGTCCAGGTTATGACCCTATCGTCTAGAGGCCTAGGACATCACCCTTTCACGGTGAGTACCGGGGTTCGAATCCCCGTAGGGTCGCCAAGTTTGTAGCACTTGGTTTTGGCGCAAGCCGAAACAAAGCTATCTACCAGGAGTGGTAGTTCAGTTGGTTAGAATACCGGCCTGTCACGCCGGGGGTCGCGGGTTCGAGTCCCGTCCACTCCGCCATTCGTTCAATGAATACGCCCCTTTCGGGGCGTATTTC
>CANGOY010000181.1 GCA_947455585.1 Comamonadaceae bacterium | reverse complement strand
CTTGACGCATGCCAGTTGCTAATGCGAAGCGGCAAATTTGGGCCATTGGAGACTTCTGCCTTGGATTGCTATCCCAAAGTTTGTAGAGACGCGCTAATTCGTCATCTGAAGGCTCACGGCTTCTCTCCTGACCCCTCGTATTGAGTCCCATGTGGGTTAGGCTTGCCCGTGCATCAAGTGCTAGCCTGTCATTTATATCGAGTTGACGTGCGTGCCGTGCCCACTTGAGTACGGCGCTTAAATAGCTAAGGTCTGCAGCAATGGTGACGCCACCCGCTCCAGCATCACTGCGACGGTCAATAAAGTCTCGAAGTACCAAAGAGTTGAGATTGGTTAGTTGGACTTTTCCAATCTGGCGTTTCAACATCTCAAGAGTTGCCGCCTTTGTTCTACCGCTCGATTTTTTTACGGTCTCTGTGTATTTCTCAATGAGGTCAGTGACAGTGGCACCTTTGGGAATGGGGGAAAATCCAGAGCTGGCAATGTGGTTTGCCTTTGACTCCATTCCTGCTGACCAGTCCTTTGCTTCACGTTTGGTATCGAAGGTCGTAGATCGATAGAGTCCATGCCGACGAACCTGTACTCTCCATTTTCCGGAGGGTAGCTGCGAGAATGTTGCCAATGTGTGCGATCTGTGTGTAGTAGTTGATTAACCCATTGTGTTCCTTATGTTCACTTCGTGTGCAATTCGTGTGCACTTCATGTAAAAAACGGCCTAAATGCAGCACTTGCCAGAAAAAAAAGATGATATAAATCAACCACTTAGCATGTGGCGGACTAGTGTTGCGCCGATGATGGATTGGACCGATCGCCACTGCCGTTACTTCCACCGCCTGCTCAGCCGCAACACCTTGCTCTACACCGAGATGGTCACCACGGGTGCCCTGCGCCATGGTGACACGCAACGGCATTTGCGTTTCAACGCCGAAGAGCATCCTGTTGCTTTGCAATTAGGCGGCAGCGATGCGGCTGATTTGGCACACGGCGCGAAGCTGGGCGAGCAATGGGGCTACAACGAAATCAACCTCAACTGCGGCTGCCCATCCGACCGTGTGCAGCGCGGCGCGTTTGGTGCGTGTTTGATGAACGAGCCGCAAACCGTGGCCGATGGTGTCAAGGCCATGATGGATGTGGTGAGCATTCCCGTGACCGTCAAGCACCGCATTGGCATTGACCGCATCGAGAGTTATGACTTTGTGCGTGACTTTGTGGGCACCGTTAGTGACGCGGGCTGCAAGGTGTTCATCGTGCACGCACGCAATGCGTGGCTCGATGGTTTAAGCCCCAAAGAAAACCGCGAAGTGCCCCCGCTGCGTTACGAGCTGGGTTACCAGCTGAAAAAAGACTTTCCTAACTTGGTGATTGCCATCAACGGCGGCATCACCACCAACGCGCAGATGGCCGAGCACTTGCAGCATGTCGATGGCGTGATGCTGGGACGCGAAGCGTATTACCGTCCTTGGCTCATGACCACATGGGACGCCGAGTTTTACAACGACCCACACGACACGCTCAGCCGCGAAGCGGTGGAGGAGGCGATGGTGGCGTACATGGAGCGTGCGCACGCCGAAGATGGCTGTCCTTGGTATCCGATTGCACGTCACATGCTAGGTCTATTTCATGGTCAGCGTGGTGCGCGTTTGTGGCGACAAACATGGAGCAACCACAAGCTCAAACCTTTGCCGCCGCGTGAAGTGCTGAAAATTGCCCGCGAGGCCTTGGCCCGCGGCGCAGAACATCCCGCAGAGACGAGCTGACCGTATGGCGTTTTAGCTGGCGGCCTCTAAGCCGTTGGCAAAGTGCTCGTTCATGCGCTGCACCGTCAGTGCAGCGTCACGTGCCATCAACGCGTCCATGATGGCTTGGTGCTCTTTGAGCGATTCTTCTAAGCGGCCGCTTTTGAACAGCGAGTTGTGGCGGTTGAGCTTCATCACCTTGCGCAGGTCAGCCACCATTTGGTCGCGCCAACGGTTGTTGGCAATTTCCAGCAAGCGCATGTGAAAACGCTCGTTCACTTCAAAAAACTTTTCGCGGTCAGCCTTCGCCAAGGTCAGCTCGGCGTGCAGGGCTTGCAAATCTTGCAGTTGTTCGGTTGTTGCATCGGCTGCCACTACGCCTGCGGCGTCTGACTCCAACAAAGAGAGCAGGTGGTACACATCGCGCTGGTCTTTTTCGTTGACCTCTGTCACATAAGCGCCGCGTCGCACCTTCATAGTCACCAGGCCTTCGGCGGCCAGCACCTTGAGGGCTTCGCGCATGGGTGTGCGGCTGATGCCGTATTCCTCGGCCAAGCGCATCTCGTCAATCCAGCTGCCAGGCTCTAATTCGGCCGCAAAAATACGCTGACGTAGCAGTTCAGCTACTTCTTCGTAGAGCGCGCGAGGGGTGAGGGTGACGGCTGCCATAAGGTCAAATTGTAAGCTGATATAAGATTTTGAATCAATAATTATGAATGATATGATTCCGCATATGGTTCAAAACCCTAGGCTAAGCTTGGGTTTATTTGACCGCTGCACACCCCTTTCAAGAGTGATTTGCCATGAGCCAAAAGCCAACTGAATTCAACGCTGCCAACCTCGAAGCCTGGGCCAAAGCCGCTGCCAAGTCTGCCCCAGGCGGCGACGTCAATGCCCTGAACTGGAAGACTTTGGACGGTATCAGCGTCAAGCCGCTGTACACCGCCGAGGACACCCAAAACCTCCCTTACGCCAACACATTGCCCGGCTTTGAGCCCTATGTGCGTGGTCCACAAGCCACCATGTACTCGGTGCGCCCTTGGACGATTCGCCAATATGCGGGCTTCTCCACCGCTGAAGAGTCCAACGCGTTTTACCGCAAGGCTTTGGCTGCGGGTGGGCAAGGCGTGTCGGTGGCGTTTGACTTGGCCACACACCGTGGCTACGACTCTGACCATCCCCGAGTGACGGGCGACGTGGGCAAGGCCGGCGTGGCCATTGACTCGGTCGAAGACATGAAGATTTTGTTCAACGAAATTCCGTTGGACAAAGTGTCGGTCTCCATGACCATGAACGGCGCTGTATTGCCCGTGCTGGCTGGCTACGTGGTGGCTGCTGAAGAGCAGGGCGTGAGCCAAGAGTTACTGAGCGGCACGATTCAGAACGACATTCTGAAAGAGTTCATGGTGCGCAACACCTACATCTACCCGCCAGAGCCTTCGATGAAAATCATTGGCGACATCATTGGCTACACCGCCAAGCACATGCCCAAGTTCAACTCGATTTCGATTTCGGGTTACCACATGCAAGAAGCCGGTGCCAACCAAGCCTTGGAATTGGCCTTCACCTTGGCCGACGGCAAAGAGTATGTGAAGACTGCTATTGCATCAGGCTTGGATGTGGACGCCTTTGCGGGCCGCTTGTCGTTCTTCTGGGCGGTGGGCATGAACTTCTATTTGGAAATCGCCAAGATGCGCGCAGCCCGTTTGCTGTGGTGCCGCATCATGAACGGTTTTGATGCCAAGAACCCCAAGAGCAAGATGCTGCGCACGCACAGCCAAACTTCGGGCTGGTCGCTCACCGAGCAAGACCCCTACAACAACGTGGTGCGTACCACCATCGAGGCAATGGCTGCGGTGTTTGGCGGCACACAGTCGCTGCACACCAACTCGTTTGATGAAGCCATTGCTTTGCCCACCGAGTTCTCGTCGCGCATTGCGCGCAACACGCAACTCATCATTCAGGAAGAGACCCACATCACCAACGTGATTGACCCGTGGGCTGGTTCTTACATGATGGAGTCGCTCACGCAAGAGATGGCCGACAAAGCCTGGGCCATCATCGAAGAAGTCGAAGCCATGGGCGGCATGACCAAAGCCGTGGATAGCGGCTGGGCCAAGCTGAAGATCGAAGCTGCTGCGGCTGAAAAACAAGCACGCATCGATTCGGGCAAAGACGTCATCGTGGGCGTGAACAAATACAAGCTCGCCAAAGAAGACCCAATCGAAACCTTGTCCATCGACAACGTGCGTGTGCGCGAAGGTCAGATTGCGCGATTGCAAAAAATCAAAGCCACACGCGACACAGCGAAAGTACAAGCTGCGTTGGACGCGTTGACCGCATGCGCCGAGAGCGAAACACACGGAAGCGCCGCAAGCGGCGAAGGCAACTTGCTCGATTTGTCGATCAAAGCGATGCGCCTGCGCGCCACAGTGGGCGAGGTGAGCGATGCCTTGGAAAAAGTGTTTGGCCGTCACCGCGCCGACACGCAGAAGGTCACTGGCGTTTACGCAGCGGCCTACGACGATGGCGAAACAGGGGGAGACACCATGGAATATTGGAATGCCCTCAAGGCTGACATTGCTGAGTTTGCCGACACACAAGGCCGCCGTCCGCGCGTGATGATTTCTAAGCTGGGCCAAGACGGCCACGACCGAGGCGCCAAAGTGGTGGCCACGGCGTTTGCCGACCTGGGCTACGACGTGGACATGGGCCCCTTGTTCCAAACGCCTGAAGAGTGTGCGCGTCAAGCGATTGAAAACGACGTGCATGCGGTGGGCGTGTCCACCCTCGCAGCTGGCCACAAAACCT
>CANGOY010000180.1 GCA_947455585.1 Comamonadaceae bacterium | reverse complement strand
GGACCGCATCCATATCTTGGAAGGTCGCCAGTTGGTGTTGCTCAACATCGACGAGGTGATTGCCATCATTCGTCAGAGCGACGAGCCCAAGCAGGCGCTGATGGAGCGCTTCAAACTCAGCGAACGTCAAGCCGAAGACATCTTAGAAATTCGCCTGCGTCAGCTGGCGCGTTTGGAAGCCATCAAAATTGAGCAAGAGCTCAAAGAGTTGCGCGACGAACAAGCCAAGCTCGAAGACATCGTGGGCAACCCATCTGCGCTGCGCCGCTTGATGGTGAAAGAAATTGAAGCCGACGCCAAAACCTTTGCCGACCCACGCCGCACGCTCATTCAAGAAGAGAAAAAAGCAGTGGCCGAAGTCAAGGTCATTGACGAGCCAGTGACCGTGGTCGTCTCTGAAAAAGGCTGGGTGCGTGCACGCACAGGCCATGGCCACGAAGCCAGCGCCTTTGCCTTCAAGTCGGGCGACGGCTTGTACGGCACGTTTGAGTGCCGCACGGTGGATACCTTTATCGCGTTTGGCTCGAACGGCCGCATCTACTCCGTGCCCGTGTCGGTCTTGCCCGGCGCGCGTGGCGACGGCCAACCTGTGACCACACTGGTTGACTTAGAAGCTGGCACCCAACTGTTGCATTACGTGGCTGGCCCCGCTGGCGCAGCGTACTTGCTCAGCAGCTCGGGTGGCTATGGTTTCATGGCCAACATCGAGCACATGATTTCGCGCAACAAAGGCGGCAAAGCCTTCATCACCGTGGGTGAGGGCGAAACCGTGTGCCGCCCATCACCTGCCAGCGGTGGCTCGGGCGCACAGCCTGTGGCACCTGCTACGCATGTGGCTTGTGCGTCCACGGGCGGCCGCTTTTTGACCTTTGAGTTGTCTGAACTCAAAGCGATGGAAAAGGGTGGTCGCGGCTTGATGCTGATCGATCTAGAAACCAAAGACACCTTGGCCGGTGCGGCTGCGTACACACGCAGCGTGCGCATCGAAGGCATTGGCCGTGGCGGCAAAGTGCGCGAAGAAACGCTGGAAATTCGCAGCTTGAACAACGCCAAAGCGGCACGCGCCAAAAAGGGCAAAGTGGCTGACTTGGGCTTTAAGCCTAATGCTGTGGTGCGGGTGGAGTAAGGCGCTAAGTGATGCTCAATTACCCACGCCACCGTCGCTCAACACACGTGGGAATAGAGCATCAGATTGAAAGCATTGGGTGATATAACTTTTTTTATTTGTCCCAAAGGCGCACCATTCTTTTCTCAGTACGGCGTTGATTTTGCAGTCTTGATCAATGTCTAAAGCTTTGTATTTTTTGATCAGTTGATCGACGCACGACCGAACTTTCGGTGCTTCAAAATCATCTGTTTCTGCTCTTCCTTCGCAAACTGCAACGATCCAGAGAATTGTCTGTCCTTGGAGATTTTTAAGGCAGCTGTTTTGTGCTGAAGCTGCCATCGTGACTGCTGAAAGAAGAGGTAAAAGATATTTTTTGAATACTTGCATTTAGAATATTTTAGTATTCAAAATAACTAATTATTTATCTCACCGTCGCAGACGTTTGGTAATTTGTTCGATCAATAAAAAAGCGGCTCAACGAGCCGTTTTTTTGTGGGGTACCCAAGAATTAAGCTTTGGCTTTTTCTTTATCAGCTGCCGCTGGGGTAGCTGCGGCTGCTGGTTCAGCCTCTTTCTTGGGAGGGCTGCAATCGAAGCACACAAACATGGATGAACCCAAGATGCGCTTGAATGAACCGTTGTTGCGGGGCTTGTGAACGCCGCACTTGATGCAGCTCATGGTGTCGCCGGTGCGGCCGAGGCCTTCGAAGGGTGAACCGCCTTTTTTCGATTTGTAGCGCAAACCGTCGTTGGAGATTTCTGTTTTTTCTGGGCGTGACATTCGTTTTAGTTCTCGAGGCAAAGATGGTATTTTCGCAAATTTATCAACCGTTCTGACAAGCAGCCCTCAAAAACCTCAAAATTCACCTCAAAAACCGCTTAGAAAGCTTCAAAACGCTGGGCCCAATGCGTTTTGAGATGGCTTGGCGGTGTTTGGCAAACAGCACGTAGGCCGGTTGCAGCACCGGCATTAGCCACTTGCGTGACAAAAGCCACGCCAAAACAGGCAGTTTGGCGAGCCGATAGGCGCTGGCAAACACGGGCACGCCCATCAGCACTTGGCCATCGGCCGTACGGCCATGGATTTGTGCCATTGCGGCTTCGCACGAGATGTTGTGGTCCGCAGCCTCAAAGCCCGCTTGGGTGACGTCCACAAAGGCCAGCTGGCCTTGTGCATTGCGGCTTTGCAAAAAATCTATTTCGGCCACGCACAGCGGGCACTGGCCGTCGTAATACAGCGTGAGTTCGGGCGTGGTGGTGGCAGTTGTGGTTTGCATCGGAACGTAGGCTAGCACGCCTACCAAGCGCGGTGCTGCACAAAGGGTAATCGGGCAGAATTCACCGCATGACCCAAGCCTGTTTTGATAATTCCACCACAGCCACCGAACGCGTGGCCAGCGCATTAGAAGCTGCAGCCAGCCCAGCCGCACAGCATGTGTTTACACAGATCTATGCCGATGCTGCACGCGCCAGCGCACAGCACTGCGATGCACAGGCGCAAGCTGGCCGCAGCCTAGATGCCTTGCACGGCGTGTGCATCACGATCAAAGACAACATCGACGTGGCAGGCGAGACCACAATGGCCGGTGGCGTGGTGTGTGCTGGCGAAGCGCCTGCGTTGCACGACGCACCTGTGCTGCAGCGCTTGCGCGATGCAGGTGCGGTCGTGCTGAGCAAAACCAACATGAGCGAATTTGCGTTCTCTGGCGTGGGCATTAATCCACACCACGGTACGCCCGCTAACCCTGCTGACACAGCCCACGCACGCGTGCCCGGTGGCTCGTCGTCGGGTGCTGCCGTGTCGGTGGCTTTGGGGCTGGCCGAGGTGGGCATTGGCACAGACACGGGCGGCTCAATTCGTATTCCCGCTGCGCTGTGTGGCTTGGTGGGCTACAAGAGCACGCAGGCTCGCATACCGTGCACCGGTGTGATGGAGTTGTCGCGCACGCTGGACACCGTCGGCAGCATCACCCGCTCGGTGCGGGCGTGTTTGGCCGTGGATGCGGTGCTGTCGCAACAAGCGTTGCCTACTGATGCCACAGAGTTGCGCGGCCTGCGTTTTGCCGTGCCGCAAACTTTGATGATGGACGATGTAGATGCCACGGTGGCCCAAGCTTTTGCGCGCACTTTGCGACGCATCAGCGAGGCGGGCGCCGAGGTTGTGGAGATACCGTTCACTGCGCTGGGTGACATTGCCTCGCTCAGCATGCCCGGGGGCTTTTCGCCCATCGAGAGCCATGCCGCACACCACGCGCGCCTAGAGCGCGGGGCCAAGCAAATTGACCACCGCGTGGTGGCTCGCATGATGCTGGGCAAAGGCATCAGCGCCCAAGATTATCTAGAGCTACACAACCGCCGCCATGCGTGGATTGCAGCAGCCGAGCAAACGTTGCACGGCTTTGACGCCATGTTGTGTCCGACTGTTCCGATGGTCGCCCCGTTGATTGAACCATTGCTCAAAGACGATGACGCGTTCTTTAAAGTCAACCGCTTGTTGCTGCGTAACCCCTCGGCCATCAACTACATGGATGGCTGCGCGTGGAGTCTGCCATGCCACGACGCGGGCGAGCTGCCTGTGGGTTTGATGGTGTCGGGCTTAGCAGGGCAAGATGCACATTTGGCGCGTGTGGCCTTGGCTTTAGAAAACTTAATGAATTCTTTACACGCTTAGACCACAATGAGCATATTGAGAGAAAGAGAGCAAGCTATGACTTCTAAATTTCGGACATTGGCTTTCAGCCTATTGCTAGCCGCAACAGCTGGCTCAGCGATGGCGCATGGCCCATACGGTGGTTACCGTGGACACGGTGGCGGTTATTACCGCGGCGGTGGTGACTATTTCTGGGGCCCCGCGTTGGTAGGCGGTGCCCTTGTGGGTACCTCCATTTATTTGTCGCGACCAGTGCAGCCATCGACCGTCATCATCACCAGCCCGCCCGCAGTGGTGGTGAACAACCCTCAGCCCACGCAGTGGGTGAATGGTCAGCCTGTGCAGCAACCTGTTGAGGCGTACTACTGCCGTGACGCAGGCCAATATTTCCCCGTGGTGCAAACATGCCCCACACCTTGGATGGTGGTGATGCGATGAACAAAGCTTTTTTGTGCGTCCTCATCGCAGGCTTGCTGCCCTACCTGGGCACCATGGCTGCCAAGTGGGGCTTTCGCCGTTTCGATAACAACAACCCGCGCGAATGGTTGGCGCAACAAACCGGTTTTCGTGCGCGTGGCAACGCTGCCCAATTCAATAGCTTTGAAGCGTTTCCGTTTTTTGCAGCAGGGGTCATCATCGCCACCTTGGCGCAAGTGGATGCCGCGCGCATTGATTTTTACGCCTTTGTGTTTGTGGCCGCGCGTGTGGGTTTCATCGTGTGCTACGTGGCTGACAAAGCCAGCTTGCGTTCTTTGTGTTGGTTGGTGGGCTTGCTGAGCGTGGTGGGTTTGTTTGCCGCTGCCTTGGGTTTTTAAAAACCTGTCATCCGTTTGCGCGGCGCGCGCG
>CANGOY010000179.1 GCA_947455585.1 Comamonadaceae bacterium | reverse complement strand
TCTGGGTGGTGGACATAGGCACAATCGAAGAATTACTTTTTGGCATTGTGCAACATGCGTCATCACGCCCATTCTTCTGCGCCCACTCCTTCTGGGCAACCACCTAAACAACGCCCCGACAGCGAAACCATCAAACGCCTTTTCCCGTATTTGTGGCAATACAAATGGCGGGTGGTCGCGGCCTTGAGCTTCATGATTGGCGCCAAGGTGGCCAACGTGAGCGTGCCTTTGTTGCTCAAGGAATTGATTGACGCGATGTCGTTCAAGCCGAACGACCCGCTGGCCGTCATCGTGGTGCCTGTGTCTTTGTTGGTGGTGTACGGCGTGCTGCGTTTGTCGGTGTCAGCGTTCACCGAGTTGCGCGAGTTGGTGTTTGCCAAAGCCACGCAAGGTGCGGCACGGCAAATCGCGCTGGAAACATTTCAGCATTTGCATGGCCTGAGCTTGCGCTTTCACTTAGAGCGTCAAACCGGTGGCATGACGCGTGACATTGAGCGCGGTGTACGTGGCATTGAGTCGCTCATCTCCTATTCGCTTTACAGCGTCGTGCCCACCCTGATTGAAGTGGCTTTGGTACTCAGCATCTTGGCGGTGAAGTTTGATGTGTGGTTTGCGGGCATCACGCTGGTGGCCTTGGCGCTGTACATCGTGTTCACCATCAGTGTGACCGAGTGGCGCACCCAGTACCGCCGCCAAGCCAACGAGTTTGATTCCGCTGCCCACACCAAAGCGGTTGACTCGTTGCTCAACTACGAAACGGTGAAGTACTTCAACAACGAAGCCTTTGAAGCCGCACGCTATGACAAAAGCCTAGAAGCCTTGCGTCGTGCGCGCTTGAAAGCACAAACGTCTTTGTCCTTGCTCAACACAGGCCAGCAACTCATCATTGCCGTGGCTTTGGTGGGCATGCTGTGGCGCGCCACACAAGGCGTGGTCGATGGGCGCATGACCTTGGGCGATTTGGTGATGATTAATGCTTTCATGATTCAGCTTTACATTCCGCTGAATTTTTTGGGCGTGCTGTACCGCGAAATCAAACAAAGCCTGACTGACCTAGACCGCATGTTCACGCTGCTTGAAAAAGAGCGCGAAGTGGCCGATGCGCCCCATGCGCCCACGCTGCAGTTGAATGGCTCACCCACGGTGAGGTTTGAATCGGTGGTGTTTGCCTATGAAGCCACGCGTCCCATCCTGCACGGCATCAGCTTTGAAATTCCTGCCGGCAAAACCGTGGCGGTGGTTGGACCTTCGGGCTCGGGCAAGTCCACGTTGGCGCGTTTGCTGTTTCGCTTTTATGACGTGGGCAGCGGCGCCATCACCATTGACGGACAAGACATTCGCCAAGTGACCCAAGGCAGCGTGCGCCGCGCCATGGGCATCGTGCCGCAAGACACGGTGCTGTTCAACGACACCGTGCGCTACAACATTGCCTATGGCCGCACGGATGCCACCGAGGCGGAGGTGGAGCAAGCCGCTAAGGCTGCGCATATCCACGACTTCATTTCTGCCACGCCCAAGGGTTACGACACCATGGTGGGCGAGCGTGGTTTGAAGTTGTCGGGTGGCGAAAAGCAACGCGTAGCCATCGCCCGCACTTTGTTGAAGAACCCGCCGATTGTGATTTTTGACGAAGCCACTTCGGCGTTGGACAGTGCCAATGAGCGGGCCATTCAAGCCGAGCTGCAAAGTGCCGCGCAAAACAAAACCACGTTGGTGATTGCGCACCGTTTGTCTACCGTGGTGGATGCGCATGAAATTTTGGTGTTGGATGCAGGGCGTATCGTGGAGCGTGGCAGCCACGCTGCGCTGCTGGCCATGAATGGCCGCTATGCACAGATGTGGGCGCTGCAGCAGTCGTCGGACGTCTGATGGCTGCTTTTACACAGGCTTTACCTGGGCGCGGCACAATAGGCTAAAAGCCTCCCAGATTTTTTCGAGTTGTCCTTCGGGCCGATCTTCTCGGTGTTTGTCAAAGGTCTCTTCATGTTCCCCTCGCGTTTCCACAACATCGCTCTGTGTTCACTGGCGCTGGCCAGTCTCGTGGCCTGCGGTCCTTCGTCTGACGTTAAGCCAGCAGGTGCTGGCGGCCCACCACCGGCCGAGGTGAATGTGATGACGGTGTCCTCTGGCCCCGTGGACTTGACCACCGATTTGTCGGGGCGCTTGCAATCGGTGCGTACCGCGCAGGTGCGCGCTCGCGTGGAAGGCGTGGTGGACCGCATCTTGTTCAAAGAGGGCGCGGAAATCAAAGCGGGTACAGCTTTGTTTCAGATTGACCCACGCGCCTACCGCGCAAGCGCGGATGCCGCCCGTGCCGACGCGCAAGCGGCCGAACAATTGCTGCAACGCTACCAAGCCCTGCTTGAGGTGCGCGGCGTGAGCCAGCAAGAGTACGAAGCCGCCGTGACGCGCGCCAAGCAAGCCAAAGCGACGTTGGCCAAAGCCAGCATCGACTATGAAAACGCGATGGTCACAGCGCCCATCAGCGGGCGCGTGGGCCATGCCTTGGTCACGGAAGGTGCCTTGGTCGGTCGCGGTGATGCCACGCCCTTGGTAAACATCGACCAGATGGACCCCATTTATGTGAACTTCAGTCAAAGCGAAAACGAGTTGTTCAGCCTGCGCCAAGCCATTAAACAAGGCAAGGTGAAAGCGGGCGACAGCCTCAAGGTTCAACTGTTGCTCTCAGACGGCTCTATGTATGGCCAAGCGGGTAAGTTGCTGGTGTCTGAGGAAACGGTAGATGTGAACACGGGTAATGTGTTCTTGCGTGCCGAGTTTGCTAATCCTCAGCGCGAACTGTTGCCTGGCAGCTTTGTGCGAGTGCGCATTTCGCAAGCGCGCATGGAGCAAGCCATGACTGTGCCCCAACGTGCCGTGCAAATGAACTCCAACGGCGCCTATGTGTTGTCGGTGACGTCTGAAAATAAAGTGGCCCCTGTGCCGGTACAAATCGGTCCGATGAGTGGTGACAAGTGGGTGGTGACAGGTGGGCTGGCTGAGGGCACGCGCATCGTGTTGGATGGTGTGCAAAAAGCCAAGCCAGGTGCGACGGTGAAGCCTGTGGACCCAACCAGTCCCCCAGCACCCGCAGCGCCCTCCGCATCTGCCGCTTCGCAGCAAGGGCTCTAAACCATGTTCGCCAAGTTCTTCATTGACCGCCCCGTGTTCGCGTGGGTGATTGCCATTGCCATCGTCATGGCGGGCGCGCTGTCTTTGCGCAAGATGCCTGTGTCGCAATACCCGCAGGTGGCGCAGCCTTCGATTGCGTTCAACATCACGTATCCCGGTGCATCGGCTGAGGTGGTGGAGCAAACCGTCACCGCGCTGATTGAGCAGGAGATGAACGGCATTGAGCACTTGCTCTATATGGAGTCATCCTCCGAATTAGGGGTGGGCACATTGACGCTCACGTTTGAGGCAGGGTCCAACGTGGACATTGCCTCGGTCGAGGCGCAAAACCGCTACAAACGTGTGGAAGCCCGTTTGCCCGATGACGTGCGCCGCCTAGGCGTGCCGGTGACCAAGCCTCAGCGAAACTACTTGCTGTTCACCGTGCTGACGTCGCCCGACGAAAGCAAAGACGCGGTGGCCCTAGGCAGCTACGCAGCCGCCAACGTGCTAGACCAACTTCGTCGCGTGCGAGGCGTGGGCGAGGCGACTTTGTTTGGTACCGAATACTCGATGCGCATTTGGCTCAAACCTGCCAAGCTGCATGCGTATGGCGTTGCGCCTAGCGATGTGGCGGCTGCCGTGCGCGCGCAAAACGTGCAGTTGGCCACGGGCGAAATGGGGCAAAACCCAGCGCCGGAGGGCCAGCAACTCAACGCTGTGGTGGTGGTGCGCAGTCGCTTGAACCGCCCTGAAGAGTTTGGGGAAATTTTGGTGAAGACGCAGCCCGATGGTTCGGCTGTGCGTTTGAAAGACGTGGCACGCATCGAGCTCGGTGCGCAAAGCTATGACATCTTGGCGCGCACCGATGGCGCGCCGTCTGCCGCCATCGCGGTGCGCGTGGCTCCCGATGGCAATGCGCTAGAAGTGGCCAAAGCCGTCAAGCAACGCATGCAAGAGTTAGAGCGTTATTTCCCACCAGGCGTTGGCTGGGAAGTGCCTTACGACACCTCTAAGTTTGTGGAGATTTCCATCTCCGAAGTGGTGCACACCTTGTTCGAGGCCATGGTGCTGGTGTTCTTGGTGATGTGGCTGTTCTTGGGTAATTTGCGCGCCACGCTTATTCCAGCGGTGGTGGTTCCTGTCGCCTTGTTGGGTACGTTCACCGGTTTGTTTTTGCTGGGTTATTCGATCAACGTGCTCACCTTGTTTGCGATGGTGTTGGCCATCGGTATCGTGGTGGACGATGCGATTGTGGTGGTGGAAAACGTCGAGCGCATCATGAGCGCCGAGGGCTTGTCCCCGCGCGATGCGACACGCAAGGCGATGGACCAAATCATCTCGGCCATCATCGGTATCACCTTGGTGTTGTGCGCGGTGTTTGTGCCTATGGCCTTCTTCGGCGGCTCGGTGGGCGTCATTTACCGCCAGTTCTCTGTGACCTTGGTGTTGACCATGTTGTTGTCAGCGTTGATGGCCATCACGCTCACGCCCGCCATGT
>CANGOY010000178.1 GCA_947455585.1 Comamonadaceae bacterium | reverse complement strand
CACCCAGCGCACGGCATCCATGATGTTGGATTTGCCGCAACCGTTGGGGCCTACCACGCCGACCAATTGGCCGGGCAATAAGAAATTGGTGGGTTCCGCAAAGGACTTGAAACCCGATAACTTGATTGAATTCAGACGCACTGAAAAGCCTCTCTAGACACAGCCTGAATCATAAAGCGCTGAGGCACACGCGAACTTCGACCAGCAAGGTCTCCAAACTAGGTACTAATGCAGTAAAGACGGGGCCTGTCACGTCCAGCGGCTTCTCACGGCTGGTTTGGTACAGGTCGGTCATGGCTTGGGCCAAGGACTCCGCAGCAAACAAAGGCATGAAGCCTTTCAATGCATGCAAGGAATGCTCTACTTTTAACGCATCACCTGCCGCCAAACCCGCTTGAATGATGGCCATTTCTTGGGCCAAACTTTGCTCAAACGTCACCACCAATTCGCGCAATTGGTCTGCCTCGAAAGCGAATTCTTTGGCACGGGTAAGGTCAAGCAGGGAATTAGTAGACATAGCATTAAGTTTGAGAAGCAAGCGCGGGGATAATAGCAGCCATGAACCCCCTTCTTTCGAGTCTGCAGCCCTATCCTTTTGAGCGGCTGAAACAACTTTTCTCCACCGTCACACCCAACCCTGCGCATGCGCCCATCAGCTTAGGCATTGGTGAGCCACGCCATGCCACGCCACAGTTGGTGTTGGATGCCTTGGCCAAAGCCACCGCCCAGTTGGCCGCATACCCTGCTACTGCTGGTTTGCCTGCTTTGCGCGAGTCGTGCGTGAACTGGATGCAGCGCCGTTACGGCTTAAAGTTAGATGCCGCCACGCAAGTGCTACCCGTCAACGGCTCACGCGAGGCCTTGTTTGCTTTTGCGCAAACGGTGATTGACCCCACCCAAACCGATGCAAGCGGTAACCGCAAAGAGGCAGTGGTGGTTTGCCCCAACCCGTTCTACCAAATCTACGAAGGCGCTGCGCTGTTGGCCGGTGCCCAAACTTATTACGCACCCAGCGACCCTGCGCTGAATTTCAACGTCAATTGGGACAGCGTGCCTGCCGACGTATGGGCCAAAACGCAGCTGTTGTTTGTTTGCTCACCCGGCAACCCCACGGGCGCTGTCATGCCACTAAGCGACTGGGAAAAGCTGTTTGCCCTGAGCGACAAATACGGCTTTGTGATTGCCAGCGACGAGTGCTACAGCGAAATCTATTTCCGCGAAGAAGCGCCTTTGGGTGGCCTTGAAGCCGCTACCAAGCTAGGCCGCACCGACTTTAAGAACTTGGTGACCTTCACCAGCTTGTCCAAGCGCAGCAATGTGCCGGGCATGCGCAGTGGTTTTGTGGCGGGCGACGCCAACATCCTGAAGCAGTTCTTGCTCTATCGCACCTACCACGGCTCAGCCATGAGCGGCATGGTGCAAGCGGCCAGCATTGCCTCGTGGGACGACGAAGCCCACGTGGTGGCCAACCGTGAGCAATACCGCCAAAAGTTTGCGGCTGTCACCCCACTGCTAGAAGCCGTGATGGATGTACGCCTGCCTGACGCTGGTTTTTACCTGTGGGCTGCGGTTCCTAAACGTGACGGAGTGGGCGACGACGTGGCCTTCGCCCGCGACTTGCTGGCTCAATACAATGTGACGGTGCTGCCGGGCAGCTACTTGGCCAGAGATGCCCAAGGTTTTAATCCCGGCGCAGGTCGAATTCGCATGGCCTTGGTGGCTGAGACCGCCGAATGCTTAGAAGCCGCGCAACGCATCGTGGCGTTCATCCAAAAAAACCATCCTTAATTTATTTCAACGTAAAGAAGACAACCATGACTCAACACCAACTCCAACACGTCATTGACAACGCTTGGGACAACCGCGCCAACATCAGCGCGACCGACGCATCCAAAGAGGTGCGTGATGCTGTGAACCACGTCATTGCCGAATTGAACGCTGGCCGCTTGCGCGTCGCCACCCGTGAAGGCGTCGGCCAATGGACCGTGCACCAATGGCTAAAGAAAGCGGTGTTGTTGTCTTTCCGTTTGAACGACAACCGCGTCATGAAATCTGGTGACTTGGCCTTCTACGACAAAGTGGACACCAAGTTTGCCCACCTGAGCGAAGAAGAAATGAAAGCCGCTGGCGTGCGCGTGGTGCCGCCAGCTGTGGCACGTCGCGGTAGCTTCATCGCTGCTGGTGCGATTTTGATGCCCTCTTATGTGAACATCGGCGCCTATGTGGACAGCGGCACCATGGTTGACACATGGGCTACCGTCGGTTCATGCGCACAAATCGGCAAGAACGTGCACTTGTCTGGCGGCGTGGGCATTGGCGGCGTATTGGAGCCATTGCAAGCCAACCCCACCATCATTGAAGACAACTGCTTCATCGGCGCTCGCTCTGAAGTGGTGGAAGGCGTCATCATCGAAGAAAACTCTGTGCTCGGCATGGGTGTTTTCATCGGCCAATCGACCCCCATCTTCGACCGCGCCACAGGCGAAATCAGCTACGGCCGCGTGGCCTCTGGCTCTGTGGTGGTGGCAGGCAACATTCCTAAAGTCGCAGCCAACGGCGCGCCTTACAGCATGTACGCCGCCATCGTGGTCAAACGCGTGGACGCACAAACCCGCTCTAAGACCAGCATCAACGACTTGTTGCGCGATTAATTCGTTTCAAAGCCCTCTTCGATGTCTCGCACACTCCAGCTCACCGAGCAACTCATCTCGCGCCCTTCGGTCACTCCCGAGGACGCGGGCTGTTTGGACATCATCACCGCAAGGCTTGCGCCTTTGGGTTTTGACTGCGAACGCATCGACAGCGGGCCAGACACGTTTCGCGTGAGCAACCTGTGGGCGGTCAAACGCAGCAAATACGCCCACGCCAAAACACTGGTGTTCGCAGGCCATACCGATGTGGTGCCCACCGGCCCAATCGACCAATGGACCAGCGACCCTTTCACCCCCAGCCACCGCGACGGCAAATTGTTTGGCCGTGGTGCCAGCGACATGAAAGCGTCGTTGGCGGCGATGGTGGTGGCGTGTGAAGAATTTGCCGCTGCTCAAGCGGATGCCAACATCAACATCGCCTTCTTGCTCACCAGCGACGAAGAAGGCCCAGCGCTTGATGGCACCGTCAAAGTCTGCGAAGCCTTGAAAGCCCGCGGCGAAAAACTCGACTGGTGCATCGTGGGCGAACCCACCTCGGTAGAGCGCACGGGCGACATGATTAAAAACGGCCGACGCGGCACGATGAGCGGCAAGCTCACCATCAAAGGCGTGCAAGGCCACATTGCCTACCCGCAACTCGCCAAAAACCCCATCCATTTGCTCAGCCCCGCTTTGGCTGAGTTGGTGGCGATTGAATGGGACAAGGGCAATGATTTCTTCCCACCCACCAGCTGGCAAGTGAGCAACATCCACGCTGGCACAGGCGCGAGCAACGTGATTCCTGGCGAATGCGTGGTCGACTTCAACTTCCGCTTTTGCACCGAATCCACGCCTGAGCAATTGCAACAGCGCCTCACCGCTGTGCTGCACAAGCACCACTTAGAGTTCGACCTCAAATGGACCATCGGCGGCCTGCCCTTCCTCACCACACCTGGTGACTTGGTCGGTGCCGTGCAACGGGCCATTCTTGAGGAAACCGGTATTGACACCGAGCTGTCCACCACGGGTGGCACCAGCGACGGGCGCTTCATTGCACAAGTCTGTCCGCAAGTCATCGAACTAGGCCCACCCAATGCCACCATCCACAAAATCAACGAGTGTGTGGCCGTGGCTGATTTGGATCCCCTGAAAAACATTTATCGCCGTGTGCTGGAACAGCTGCACGGCTTGGCCTCACAGGCCAACACGTCCGCCCAATGAACCCATCCATGACACTCAGCGCGCTCATTGCACAGAGCGCGCAGCAGCTTGACGCTGCCCACACTGCAGGCAATTTGAGCTTCGGCCACGGCACCACCAACGCCGCCGACGAAGCCGCCTGGCTGGTGCTGTGGAAGCTAGGCTTGCCGCTCGACACCGATGTGTCAGATGAAGTGCACGACATCGAACTGCCAGCCACCCAAGTGGCCAGCGTGCAAGCCTTCATTGAACACCGCATCGCCAGCCGCAAGCCTGCGGCTTACCTCACGCAAGAGGCGTGGTTGCAAGGCGTGTCGTTCTACATTGACGAGCGCGCCATCGTGCCGCGCTCGCTCATTGCCGAAGTCTTGGCTGAAGGCAGCATTGACCCTTGGCTAGACCCCAACACCACGCGCGTGCTTGACCTGTGCACGGGTAACGGCAGCCTGGGCATCTTGGCTGCGCTCGCTTTTCCAGACATCACGGTGCAGGGTTTGGACTTGTCCAAAGACGCTTTGGCTGTGGCACAGATCAACATCGAGCGTCACGGTCTAGAAGGCCGCATGACGCTGGCCGAATCAGATGGCTTGGCCCAAGCCGATGGTGTATTCGATCTGATACTGTGCAATCCACCTTATGTGAACGCACAAAGCATGTCCGAACTTCCCGCCGAATTCAAAGCCGAGCCCGCGCTCGCTTTGGCTGGTGGCGACGACGGCATGGACTTTATTCGCCAAATGCTGCGCGACGCCCCAGCACACATGAGCGAGCACGCGGTTTTGGTTTTAGAAATTGGCCACGAACGCGATTACT
>CANGOY010000177.1 GCA_947455585.1 Comamonadaceae bacterium | reverse complement strand
GGCCGCGGCTTGACCGGAGGTCATCATGGTCATTTGGCCTGAGGCGGCTTTGGCTGCGCCACCTGAGATAGGGGCGTCCAAATACAACAGCCCCATGTCGTTCAAGCGTTTTTCCAAAGCTACAGACCAGTTCGGGTCGACGGTGGAGCACATGATGAACAGGCTGCCAGCTTTGAGGTGAGAAGCCGCGCCGTTTTCACCAAACAAAACTTGTTCGGTTTGGTCGGCATTGACCACGACGCTGACGATGATGTCTACATGCTTGGCCAAGTCAGCGGGTGTTTTATGCGCGGTTCCGCCTTCCTTGGCAAAAGCTTCCGCCGCATCAAAGCGCACGTCGCACACGCCAACATGGTGGCCTGCACGGCGCAGCGAGCTGGCCATGCCTTTGCCCATGGCGCCTAGGCCAATCACGCCAATTGAGAGTGCGGTTTGGTTTTGAGTCGTCATAAGTGAATTCAGTATTTATTGAAAGCCAAAGGCATGCGGGGCCCATGTGCTCAAAGCGGGAATGAAGGTCAGCAACCCTAAGATGATGGCGTGTGCAATCAAGAAGGGTTTGAGTTCACGCGTGAGTGCATCCAGTGGCACTTTGGCTACGTTCGAGGTGACGAACAGCAAGCCTCCCACTGGCGGGGTGATCATCCCCAGCGTCAAGTTGAAGATAACAACCATCGCAAAGTGAATCGGGTCAATGCCGAGCTTGGCTGCGACAGGCGCCAAGATAGGCACCAGCACCATCACACCAGGCAGGGGCTCGATGAAGATGCCAAATATCAACAAGAAGATGTTCACCGCAATCAAGAAGGTGAAGGCCGACATGTCTTGTGCGCCCATCCACTCTGCCAGTTTGATGGGTAGACCATCGATGGTCAAAATCCAAGCGAATGCGTTGGAGGTGCCAATGATGATGAGCACCGAGGCTGTCATCAATGCCGAGCGTGACAAGATGTCAGGCACTGCCTTCCATTCCAAGGTTCGGTAAATCCATTTGCCGCAGACCAAGGCGTAAAACACGGCCACCACGGACGCTTCCGTCGGTGTGAACCAGCCGGCGCGCATGCCGCCCAAAATAATCACTGGCAACATGAGTGCGGGGATGGCTTTCCAAGTGACCAGCATTTTTTCTGCAAAGGTTTCATTGCCAGGAATGCCTTTGTAGTTGCGTTGCTTGGACACATACCAGTTCACAACCGCCATGCCGCCCGCAATCAAAATGCCGGGAATAAAGCCCGCAATGAACAATGCACCGACAGACACACGATCGTCTTGCAGGGCGTAGATGATCATGATGATGGAGGGCGGAATGATGGGGCCCACGATGGCCGTGGCTGCCGTGAGCGCTGCAGCGTACGAACGGTCGTAGCCTGCTTTGTCCATCATGCGAATCATCATGGAGCCTGGGCCTGCGGCATCGGCCAACGCAGAGCCTGAAATGCCAGAGAAGAAGGTGAGCGACACCACGTTGGTGTAGCCCAAGCCGCCGCGCTTGTGGCCCACAAACTGCGCTGCAAACTTCAACAAGACTTCGGTGAGCGAGCCACCACTCATCAGCTCAGCAGCCAAGATGAAGAAGGGCACAGCCATCAGTGGAAAGCTGTCCACGCCTTCGTAAGTTTGCTTGAGCAACACGAAGAGTGGGAAGTCGGCGCCAAAGATCAAGGCGGTGAGGGTCGAGAAGCCCAATGCAAATGCAACGGGAAAGCCGATGGCCAAATAAAAGCAGCAGCTCAGAAGGAGGATGACACTCAGACTCATAGGGATGCGCTCGCGGTGGCGTCGAAATGTGAATCGGATGCGAAGGTGCGTGTGAGCACGTAGTCGCGAACAATGAGCAACCAATGTAAGAGCAGCAATACGCCACCTGCTGGCATGGCGCCATAGACCCATGACATGGAGACTTGTGTGGTGGGTGTCATTTGGTATTGAACACGGTCCACATAGATCAAGCCATACCAAATGATGAAGATGAAAAAGCCCGTGAGCGTCACGGCGATGAAGACGCGAATGGCGCGTGCCCAAGCGATGGGCAAACTGTCTTGTAGGTTCTCAACGGCGATATGACCGCCGTAGCGCAGCACAGGGCCTGCGCCTAAAAAAGTGAGCCACACCATCATGTAGCGAGCCACTTCTTCAGCCCACTCGATGGATTGGTTGGTGGAGTAGCGCAAAACCACGTTAGAGAAAATGATGAGGGCCATCGCTGCAAGCAAGGCAATCAGTACGCCGCGATTGGCGATCATTAAATATTTTTCGAAAGATTTCATGGTGTGTTCCATGCTCAGCAAGCCAGCGTGGCTGGCTTGCTGAAAGGTGAAGAAATACCGATTACTTCACAGCTTGGATGGCTGCAATCTTGTCTGCACCAAATTCTTTGGCGTAGCTGGCGTAAGGGCCTTTGAGTGCATCGTTGAAGCTGGCGCTGTTGACCTTCTTCACAACTTGCATGCCTTCGCGTTCGAGTTGGGCAATGCCATTGGCTTCGTCGTCATTGACTTTCTTACGCGTCGCGGCAACGCTCTTAGCGGCTGCGTCATAGAACGCTTTTTTGTCAGCATCGCTGAGCTTATTCATGATGCGTGGTGAGGTGATGATGAGACCTGGTGAGTACACGTGGCCTGTGAGCGACAAGTATTTTTGTACTTGCGAGAACTTAGAAGCCAAGATGACGGGGATGGGATTTTCTTGACCATCCACAACGCCTTGCTGCAAAGCGCCAAACACTTCTGGGAATGCCATGGGTGTGGGTTGAATGCCGAAAGCACGGTAGCCTTCCATGTGCACCTTGTTTTCCATGGTGCGCATTTTCAAGCCGCTGGCATCAGCTGCGCTGACGATGGCGCGTTTGTTGTTGGTCATATGACGGAAACCGTTTTCGCTCCATGCCAAAGCCACCAAACCGTGATTGGGAAACTTGGCCAACATGTCTTGACCAATTTTGCCGTCCAACACTTTGCGTGCGTGGTCGTAATCACGGAATAGGAATGGAATGTCCACGATCTTCATCTCAGGCACAAAGTTGCCCACGGGGCCTGTGGACGTGATGACAAAATCTTGTGTGCCAATTTGAACGGCTTCCACTTGTTCGCGCTCGCCGCCTAAGGCGCTGGCAGGGTAGACCTGGCACTTGTAGCGGCCTTGGGTGTTTTTGTCGAGGTTCTCGCAGAACGTATTGGCGCCAATGTCGTAGTGCGAGCCTTTGGCCAGCACGTGGCCAATTTTCAGAACGGTTTGAGCTTGGGTGGGGAAGGCTACAAACGCGGCAGATGCAGCGAGTGCAGCCACCCATTTTTTACTGAGGAAAGTCTTTGACATCATGTCTCCTGATGGTTGTGAGCAACAACCTTGATAGCGGTGAGGCTGTCAGGTTGTATGACAAATTATCTGGGACTAAATCGCGGTATTTCCTAGGGGTAACCCGCAAGGTGCGCTTAGAGTTTTGACTTTTTAGGGGGTATGCCCGCTGGTTTGGTATTGAGATCTCTGCGTAGGCGATTGGCCAGGGCGCGTCCTTGTGATGACCAGAACGCAGGATCTGCATTGCCAATGCGCTTGGCTGCATTGAGCATGTGCTTTGTGCCCGCGATGCGTGCTGCTTTCACATCGCTTGCCTCGATGGCATCGATGATGGCCTGGTGCTCGTGGCGCACCGCTTCTTCAAGGTCGGCACGTGTGGCCTCGTTGGCACGGGTCACGCGTGTGGCATTTTCTAGAAACTGGTTGAGATACGACAGTGTGTCTAGAAGGAAAGGGTTGTTGGCGGATTGCGCAATGGCGGCGTGAAAAGCCACGTCTTCGCTCACGCCATCGCCACCGCTGGCAACGGCCTTGTCGAGCGCGCGCATGGCTTGTTTGATTTTTTGGAGTGACTTGGTGGTTCTGCGTTCTGCAGCTAGAGCAGCAGATTCTGCTTCGAGCGCGCGGCGTACTTCAACGACCTTCAAAACGGCATCGACTGAGCCATCTGGGATGAGTTTGAGTTTTCTAGCATCGGGCTGCGGAAGTGCTTTGACGAATGAGCCAGAACCTTGGCGTGTTTCAATCAACCCCAGTGTTTTTAAGCGAGAAAACGCTTCGCGCACCACAGTTCTGCTCACGCCATGGGTGTCAACCAATGCATTTTCGGTAGGCAGCTTTTCGCCTGTTTTAAGCGTGCCTTGTCGAATGCTTTTTTCCAATGTTTGTGCTAGCTTTTCAGACAGCGAGGCGCCTAATTGAATGCGGGACATGGTCAGGGTTGGTGGGTGTAGCGTTGTAGTTTTTAAATCATATGCGACAAATGAAAGCGGCATGCTTGCTTAGGTATGATGGGGTATTCAAAGGAGCTGAGCATGGCGGATATCAACCCAACTAACAACAACCTCGTCATCGGCGAGGGCGTCACTTTCAAAGGCTCTATTTCTGCGCCAGGTAAAGCGGTCATCAATGGCAACGTCACCGGTGAATTGACCGCCGACGATTTGTTGATTGGCACCAAAGGTCAAGTGACCGGTACTGTGCGTGCCCGCGAAATCGATGTGCACGGCGAATTGAACGAAGACATCGTTTGTAAAGAACACCTGTTGATTCACAGCACTGGCAAAGTGTCTGGCACCTTGGAATACCACGAGTTGGAAATCCAACGCGGCGGTAAGTTCAAAGGCAATATGAACCAAAAATAATCGGTTCTGAGT
>CANGOY010000176.1 GCA_947455585.1 Comamonadaceae bacterium | reverse complement strand
GGCAAGTCCACCAATAGTTGCAAGCGTTTTTGAATCAAGTACATGGTGTTGCGAAAGGCTTGCAAGCGGTCTTCATCCGTGCCCTTAACCGCAGATGGGTCGGCATAGCCCCAGTGTGCGGTGGCGGGTTGGCCTGGCCAGTAAGGGCAAACCTCGCCAGCGGCGTTGTCGCACACCGTGATGACCAAGTCCATGTGAGGCGCATCGGGCTTGGCAAACTCATCCCAGCTTTTGCTGCTGAGGTAAGAGGTGTCAATGCCAGCGGACTTGAGCACTTGAAGGCCCAGCGGGTTGGGTTGCTGGTTCTTGCGCGGGCTGCTGCCAGCCGAAAACGCTTTGAACTGCGTGCCACTGGCGCCCGTGGCCATGTGGTTGAGCAAAGCTTCCGACAAGATGCTGCGCGCAGAGTTGTGTGTGCACAGAAAGAGGACGTTGAGTGTGGTCATGATTTAGCAGCAGGTTTTCGATGTTTCAGGCACCACGGCACACGATTGGCCTTGGCAGCAGTCTTGGGTGAGGTAGGTCAGCAGGTCGTTCATGCGCGCAAACTCGGCGCGGTAAATTAGGTTGCGGCCACTGGCCTGGGCGCTGACTAAGCCCGCATGGCTGAGGGCTTTGAGGTGAAACGACAAGGCGCTGGGGGCAAGGTCGAGCAAGGCACTCAAGGCGCTGGGCGTCAGGCCCTCGGCACCAGCCACCACCAAGGCCCGAAAGGCGCGCAAACGCTGGCCTTGTGCCAAAGCTGCCAAGGCCTCAACCACCTGTGGTTCGGGTATTTTTTGTTTTTTCATATTTCAATAATACTTGAATTGTTGAACTTTAAACCGTCATATTTGTCACACTTCCGTCACAATGGCTAGCTAAAGTCACAGCTGTTCTAACCAATTGAAGGAATCTCATGAACACGAAGCGCACTTTCATCAAATCTGTGGCCGCAGCTGCTATGGCAACTCTGGCGATGGGTTCTGCATTCGCAGCCGACATCACAGGTGCCGGCGCGACTTTCCCTTTCCCTATTTACGCCAAGTGGGCCGAAGGCTACAAAGCCGCCACGGGCAACGGCCTGAACTATCAATCCATTGGTTCTTCGGGCGGTATTCGCCAAATCAAAGCCAAGACCGTGACTTTCGGCGCAACAGACGCACCTTTGTCAGCTGAAGACCTCGACAAAGAAGGCTTGGTCCAGTTCCCCGCCATCATCGGTGGCACTGTGCCTGTGGTGAACCTCGAAGGTTTCAAGCCAGGCGAATTGCGCATCACGGGTGCTGTGTTGGCCGATATGTTCTTGGGCAAAATCACCAAGTGGAACGACGCCAAAATTACAGCCTTGAACCCAGGCAAAAAACTGCCTGAGCAAGAAATCACCATCGTGCACCGCGCTGACGGCTCTGGTACCACCTTCAACTTCACCGACTACTTGACTGCAGTGAGCAAAGACTGGTCTACCACCGTGGGCAAGGGCGCTGCTGTGAAATGGCCAGCAGCTTCTTCAGTTGGCGGTAAAGGCAACGAAGGCGTTGCTGCCAACGTGAACCGTGTCAAAGGCGCTTTGGGTTACGTCGAATACGCCTACGTCAAGAAAAACAACATGACCTTCATGCAGCTGCAAAACGCCGATGGCAAATATGTGGCACCTGATGATTTGACATTTGCCTCAGCCGCCGCAGGCGCTGATTGGCTCAAGGTGCCAGGCATGGGCGTGTCCATGGTCAACGCCAAAGGCGCTGCCAGCTGGCCTATCAGCACGGCTTCATTCATCTTGATGTACAAGCAACCCACTGACAAAGCAGCTGCCGCCGAAGCACTCAAGTTCTTCGACTGGGCCTTCGCAAATGGCAAGAAGATGGCAACCGACCTCGACTACGTGGCCTTGCCAGATGCATTGACCACACAAATCCGCGCCAAGGTGTGGACACAAATTCAAAAGTAATTTGAATGAAACGAATGAAGTCCGTCGGCTCTGCCTCAGCGCCGGCGGATTTCAGTTTTAAGACGGACAGGATGTTTCCATGAGTCAAGGGTCTGTGATGAGCTCACACAATCTATCGCAGCAAGAAGCAGGTCAAGTCGTCAGTGACGACATGATTGCCATTGCCAAGAAGCAGCGCGTGCAAGACTTTTTCTTTCACCGCGTCACGCAAGCGTTTTCCTTGCTGGTGTTGGTGGCTTTGTTGGGCATCATCTTGTCGTTGTTCATCAACGCGTGGCCCACGTTTGAAAAGTTTGGTTTTCACTTCTTGTGGCATGTCGAGTGGGACATCATCAACGAAGACTTCGGTGCCGCCATCGCCATTGTGGGCACCATGGCCAGCGCAGGTATTGCACTTTTGTTAGCCGTGCCCTTGGCGTTTGGTGTGGCTGTGTTTTTGACCGAGACCTGTCCCACGTGGCTGCGTCGCCCCTTGGGCACATCGATTGAATTGTTGGCGGCTGTGCCGTCCATCATTTACGGCATGTTTGGCTTGTTTGTGTTTGCGCCTTTGTTTGCCGATTACTTGCAAGTGCCCCTGCAAAACATCTTGGGCGGCATGCCTTTGGTGGGTTTTTTGTTTGGTGGCGCCACCAACGGCATGGGCATTTTGGCTGCTGGCATTGTGTTGGCTTTCATGGTGTTGCCGTTTGTGGCAGCGGTGATGCGTGATGTGTTCGAAATCACGCCGCCTATCTTGCGCGAGTCAGCTTATGGTTTGGGTTGCACCACATGGGAAGTGGTGCGCCAAGTGGTGTTGCCTTACACACAAAAAGGTGTGATTGGCGGCATCATGCTGGGGCTGGGTCGTGCTTTGGGTGAAACCATGGCCGTGACCTTTGTGATTGGCAACGCCAACCGCATGCCCTCTTCGTTGTTCTCGCCCGGAACGTCCATTGCGTCCGTGCTGGCCAATGAGTTTGGCGAAGCCGAGGGCTTGCATTTCTCCACCTTGTTTGCGCTGGGCTTTTTGTTGTTCGTCATCACCTTTGTGGTGTTGGCGATGGCCAAGGTCATGATTCTTCGCGCCGAAAAAGCCAAAGGCAACTAAGAGGTTTTCTATGGGAATGAACAAACAACTTTATATGAAACGCCGCATCACCAGCATGCTGGGCTTGGCGTTTTCTATGACCGCCATGGCCATCGGCCTAGCTGTGTTGCTATGGATTTTGTACGTCTTGTTTGCCAACGGCTTGTCTGCTTTGGATGCGCACTTGCTGACCAGCGACACACCTGCGCCCGGCACCGAAGGCGGGGGCTTGCGCAACGCCATCGTTGGTAGCTTGATGATTGTGGGCTTGACCGTATTGGTCGCCACACCTGTTGGCATCTTGGCTGGCATTTACCTCACCGAATACGGCGACGAAAGCAAAACAGCAGAGCTGACACGTTTCGTGACCGACATCATGTTGTCTGCCCCCTCTATCGTGCTCGGCCTGTTTGTGTACGCCATTGCAGTGGCCACAGTGGGTAACTTTTCGGGCTACGCGGGTAGCTTGGCGTTGTCACTCATCGCGGTGCCAGTCATCATGCGCACCACCGAAAACATGTTGCGCTTGGTGCCCGGCAGCTTGCGTGAAGCCGCATTTGCTCTGGGTGCGCCGCGTTGGAAGGTGTCGACCTTCATCACTTTGCGTGCGGCACGCAGTGGCGTGATGACGGGTTTGTTGTTGGCCGTGGCCCGCATCAGCGGTGAGACTGCACCTTTGCTGTTCACTGCTTTGAACAACCAATTCTTCAGCACCAACATGGGCGCGCCCATGGCCAACTTGCCTGTGGTGATTTTCCAGTTCGCCATGAGCCCTTATGACAACTGGGTGCGCTTGGCTTGGGCGGGTGCGCTTCTCATCACCTTGACCGTGCTCGTGCTCAATATCTTGGCACGCGTTTTCTTCCGCGAAAAAGTCAGCGCCTAATTTCAATTGGATTTACATATGCCTGAAATCAAAACAGCACCCAAAAACGCCATCGAAGTTCGCGACCTGAACTTTTTCTATGGCAAGTTCCAAGGCCTCCGTAATGTCACCATGGACATTGCCGAGCGCAAGGTCACTGCGTTCATTGGCCCATCAGGCTGCGGCAAGTCCACCTTGCTGCGCACCTTGAACCGCATGTACAGCCTGTACCCCGGTCAACGTGCCGAAGGTGAAATCAACTTCTATGGCCAAAACATTTTGGACCCTAAGCAAGACTTGAACTTGCTGCGTGCCCGCATTGGCATGGTGTTCCAAAAGCCCACACCATTCCCTATGACCATTTACGACAACATCGCCTTTGGCGTTCGCTTGTACGAAAACCTCAGCCGCACCGAGATGGACGAGCGTGTGGAATGGGCCTTGACCAAAGCCGCCTTGTGGACTGAAGTCAAAGACAAGTTGGGTCAAAACGGTTTGTCGCTCTCGGGTGGTCAGCAGCAGCGTTTGTGCATCGCGCGCAGCGTGGCGGTGAAGCCCTCTGTGTTGTTGTTGGACGAGCCTACATCAGCGCTCGACCCCATTTCTACAGGTAAGGTGGAGGAGTTGGTGCACGAGCTTAAGGCTGACTACACCATCGCCATCGTGACCCACAACATGCAACAAGCCGCACGTTGCAGCGACTACACCGCCTACATGTATTTGGGTGAATTGGTGGAGTTTGGTGAGACAGAACAAATCTTCTTCAAGCCCAACAAATCTGCCACTGAAGACTACATCACCGGCCGTTTCGGCTAATAGGAGCGCACACCATGACCGAAAAACACCTGT
>CANGOY010000175.1 GCA_947455585.1 Comamonadaceae bacterium | reverse complement strand
GGCACCCGGCACATCCACGCGCACCCAGGTGTAGGCGACGCGTACTTCGGCACCGCGCATCTCGTCGTCGCGAATGCGCACTTCGCCAGGCAGGGGTTTTTCTTCGTCGGGGGGTAGCGGAAAGTCGCGCTCGCCGCTGACAAACTCGCCGCGTGTGCCTAACACTTGGTAGTAAATCAAGTCGGCTTCGTCGGCGCGCAAAATTTCGCGGGCGGGCAAAGGCAAATTGAAATACATGCGCGTTTGGTCGCTCTTGACGAGCTGCGCGAGGGCTTGCACGTTGTATTCCAAACCTCGGTCAAACGGGCGGCCTGCAATGTTTTGCGCCACCAGCCATGTGAGCGCCAAGCTGACTGGCCACAGCAGCAGCAGCGGCGTGAGCATCCAATCCAAAATCTCGCCAAACAGCGAGTGTTGCTCGCGCCTAAACAGCTTTGCCATGCAAGTGCGCCGTGTTTAGCCCGGAGTTTTTTCGAGGCAGTAGCCCAAGCCGCGCACGGTGGCAATGCGGATGGGGCCTTTTTCAATCTTCTTGCGCAGGCGGTGGATGTACACCTCAATGGCGTTGTTGCTCACCTCTTCGCCCCACTCGCACAAGCGCTCGACCAACTGGTCTTTGCTCACCAAGCGGCCGCTGCGTTGCAACAGCACTTCGAGCAAACCGAGTTCACGCGCAGACAGCTCAACCATCTTGCCGTCAATGGTGGCCACGCGACCGGTTTGGTCGTACACCAGTGGGCCGTGTTTGATGGATGACGAGGTGCCGCCCATGCCACGACGTGTGAGGGCGCGCACGCGGGCTTCTAACTCTTGCAAGCTGAAGGGCTTGGCCATGTAGTCGTCAGCGCCGTAGTCCAAACCTTTGACGCGTTCTTCCACACCATCAGCAGCGGTGAGGATGAGCACAGGAATCGATGAGCCGCGTGAACGCAAGCGTTTAAGCACTTCAAGGCCGTGCATTTTGGGAAGGCCCAAATCCAAGATGAGCAAGTCAAACTCATCGGTGGTCATCAAGGCGGCGTCGGCTTCAGTGCCGCTGGCCACGTGGTCGGCGGCAGCGCCAGAGGCACGCAAGGTGCGCAACAGGCCGTCGGCCAAGACCAAGTCGTCTTCTGCAATCAGGATGCGCATGTTTTTGTCTCCAGCTTTGTTCGCGTTTTTAGAGGTGTCAGGGGGGAGATTCTAGGCTGGAGTCGCCGCCCGCATACGCTTCCAGACCTAGGCTAACTACCGTAGCCACGTCCGCGCCCACCTCCTGTTTGAATTCGGCCTCGGTTTGGGCGACGGCTTGCTCAAACGCTCGCAGCCAAGCCAGTCCCGTGTCGGTAAACACAATGCGTCGCGCGCGGGCGTCTTGCGGGTCGGGTGTGCGCTGCACCAAGCCCCAGGCTTCGCACTGGGTCACGAGGTCGCCCATCGCTTGTTTGGTCATGCCGGCGCTCGCGGCTAAGTCAATCAGCCGCGAGCCTTCAAGACTCAGGTGACGTGTGATGTGGATGTGCGCGGCGCTCACCTGCGCACGCGCCGCGAGGTTGGACAGCGCCAAAGGCACATCCTCGTTATGCGCCATCAAGTGCAATACGCGGGCGTCAAAGCGGCGCATGGCGTGGCCCAGCAAACGGCCCAAGTGAACTTGTCGCCAGTCTTGCTGGGTAGAAAACGTAGGTGCAGAAGCCATATTCATATGGTAAGGCAAACTGACCAAAAAAAGTGTTTACAAGTTTTGACTTTGCGGTAAAGTACTGGTCAAGCATCCAGTTGTTGTTAAACACAGTAATTGGACATTCACGGCAAGCCCTTGATTTAACGGAGATTTCTCATGAACAACAAACCCATCGTCGCCGACAGCGAAAAAGCCAAAGCCCTGCAAGCCGCCTTGGCGCAAATCGAAAAACAATTCGGCAAGGGCACCATCATGCGCTTGGGCGAAGGCGAAGTGATTGACGACATTCAAGTCGTGTCCACTGGCTCTTTGGGTTTGGACATCGCCTTGGGCGTGGGCGGTTTGCCCCGTGGTCGCGTGATTGAAATCTACGGCCCAGAGTCATCCGGTAAAACCACCCTCACATTGCAAGTCATTGCCGAGATGCAAAAACAAGGCGGCACTTGCGCGTTTGTGGATGCCGAGCACGCACTGGATTCGCAATACGCCCAAAAACTCGGCGTGAACTTGCAAGACTTGCTCATCAGCCAGCCCGACACCGGCGAACAAGCCCTCGAAGTGGTCGACAGCTTGGTGCGTTCCGGCGCGGTGGATTTGGTGGTGGTCGACTCTGTGGCCGCCCTCACACCCAAGGCCGAGCTCGAAGGCGACATGGGCGATTCATTGCCAGGCTTGCAAGCCCGTTTGATGAGCCAAGCCCTGCGCAAGTTGACGGCTTCTATTAAGAAGACCAATTGCACAGTCATCTTCATCAACCAGATTCGCATGAAGATTGGCGTGATGTTTGGCTCCCCCGAAACTACCACTGGCGGTAACGCGCTCAAGTTCTACGCCTCTGTGCGTTTGGACATTCGTCGCACCGGCACTATTAAGCGTGGCGACGAAGCGGTGGGTAACGAAACCAAAGTCAAAGTGGTGAAAAACAAAGTGGCGCCTCCGTTCAAGACGGCTGAGTTCGACATTTTGTTCGGCGAAGGCATCAGCCGCCAAGGCGAAATCATTGACATGGGCGTGAACGCCAAGGTCATTGAAAAGTCTGGCGCTTGGTATGCCTACCAAGGCGAAAAGATTGGCCAAGGCCGCGACAACGCACGTGAGTTTTTGCGCGAAAACGAAGCTTTGGCTTTTGAAATTGAAAACAAAGTGCGCGAATCCTTGGGCATCCCATTGTTGGCCGGTGGCGTAGAAGCGCCTGCAGCCAAAGAAGAAAAAGCGCCCAAGGCCTCCAAGGCGGCCAAAGAAGCGAAAGACGTCAAGGGCGCTGCTGACGCAGATGCCGACGGCGTGGTGGCTTAAGGTTGGATGTTTAACGCCAGCTATAAAACCAGCCTCGTGACTCACGACGTCGAATCAAACGAAGACGAGAAACCTCAGGCGAAAAGGGCCAGGGGGTTTCAAATTTCGCTCAAAGGTCGAGCCTTGCGCTTGCTGTCGCAACGCGAGCACTCGCGCTTTGAGCTAGAGCGCAAGCTCAAACCGTTTGAAGAAACGCCGGGTGAACTGGCCGAGGCCTTAGATTTTTTGCAGGCCAAAGACTTCATCAACGAGCAGCGTGTGGTGGAGTCGGTAGTCAACAGTCGTTCTCGCAAGCTCGGTGCATCCCGGGTGCGTCAAGAATTGCAAGCCAAGGGGTTGCCTGTCGAGGCCATTGCCCAAGCCGTGCAACAGATGCGCAGCACCGAGCTAGAGCGAGCCCGTGAAGTCTGGCGAAAGAAATTTGGCGAGCCGCCTGTGGACCAAGCGGCGAGGGTCAAGCAAGTACGGTTTTTGGTGAGCCGTGGTTTTGCGCCAGAAGTCGTGCGCAAAGTCGTGTCAGGCGCAGAAGACTTTTAAACGCCCAACATCAACTGCAAGTTCTGCACCGCAGCGCCGCTCGCGCCTTTACCCAAGTTGTCTAAACGCGCCAGCAGCACCGCATGGCGATGGGTTTCGTTCGCGAAGACGCGAATTTCTAGTTTGTTGGTGTCGTTCAACGCGGTGGCGTCGAGTTTGCCGTTGTCGGTGGCGGGTTGCACGCTCACCCAACTGTCTGGGCTTTGGCCGTAGTGTTTGGCCAGCGCGTCATGCAGGTCAGCCGCCTCGGGCTTGCCAGGCAACATATCTAAATGAATCGGCAGTTGCACCAGCATGCCTTGGCGGAAGTTACCCACCGATGGCACAAACAAGGGGCGGCGTGTGAGGCCGGTGTAGGCCATGATTTCCGGAATGTGTTTGTGCTCTAAGCCAAGTGCATAGGCTTCAAACAGTGGCGCTTTACCCGCCTCAAAATCTTCAATCATGCTGCGGCCGCCGCCCGAGTAACCGCTGACCGAAGGCAGAGCCACGGGAAAGTCGGCAGGCACCAAGCCTGCGTCAATCAGGGGGCGTAGCAAAGCAATGGCCCCTGTGGCGTAGCAGCCGGGGTTGGCCACGCGCTCGGCATGAACCACCGCGTCACGCTGCCCAGCGGCCAGTTCGGGAAATCCATAGACCCAGCCAGGTGCCACGCGGTGCGCCGTAGAGGCGTCAATGATTTTGGGCTTGCGGCCCGTTAGGCTATCAATCATGGCGACGGACTCAATCGCGTGGTCGTCGTGCAGGCACAGGATGACCATGTCCACGCCGGCCATCAACTCGCGTTTGGCTTCTGGGTCTTTGCGTTTGGCGGGGTCAATGCTGACCACTTCGATGCTTGGCATGAGCGCCAAACGTTCGCGAATTTGAAGACCTGTGGTGCCGGCTTCGCCGTCAATGAAGACTTTAGACATGGATGTCGCCAAAAAGTTCAAAAAAGTTAGGCGTCGCTAGGCTGTTGTAAGCCAGTTAAAAGTTTGACGCGATGCAGCATGATACAGTCTTGAAGCTTTGTGCAATGCGGCTCTTAGGAGGCGTTCACTGCAGAAAACGTTACAAATCCACCGATTACTAAGAGAGATCTCATGAAGATTCACGAGTACCAAGGCAAGGAAATCTTGCGTCAATTTGGTGTGCCAGTGCCACGCGGTATCCCTGCGTTCACGGTACAAGAAGCGGTGGAAGCCGCGCAAAAGTTGGGCGGCCCAGTTTGGGTTGT
>CANGOY010000174.1 GCA_947455585.1 Comamonadaceae bacterium | reverse complement strand
TGTATCTATCGAAGCAATGCCGATGACCCACAGCAATTTGGATGCACCTAGCCCAGAAGAGCTATTTCGTCTGACCGACAACGGCTCGGGCGGTTGGTTGCAAACGGCCAAACGACGCCTGAAGTTTCGCTTGCGATATTGGTTGTGCGAGAAGCAGTTGCACCGCATTCGCCGCTTTTTCCAAGAACACGGATTAACTGAGCTGACGCACAGCGAATTGCCTGTCATGTTGCGGCCTATGCGCCCCTATTTGTGGGGCGGTTTAAGCCCAGAAGCACGTACCAATGCCATGTTGGCGCATTTCGAATGGCTGATGGCTCGCCATTCTGCTCAGACGGTGGTGGACTTTTATAAGCGTGGGTCATTTGCGTATTTCACGCAAAGCTACCCTGAAGGCAATATCACCCTCGAAATTGAGCCTGGCCGCGGATTGGGCCGAGAGGGGGAGTTTGAGCTTCACCTCAAATTCAATGGCGCAGCGGTGACGCGCGCAGCCTTCAACATCTTGCCCGCGCACATGGTGGGTATTCAAGAGCCTGGTTTTGTCATGGCCATTGGCAATATGCAGGGTCAACGGTTTTTAAATCAAGAAATCAAAATCGTCACGCAAAAGATGGAGCGCACGCGCCCTCAAAATATTTTGATGACGGCGCTGCAAGGCTTAGCGTCAGGCTGGCAGCTGGTCGGCATGGTGGGTGTGTCGGATGTGGCCCATGTTTACTCAGGCTATAGCAGCTTGTCGCAGCGTGTGGGGCAGAGTTACGACGGCTTGTGGGCGGAGATGGGTGCAACCGGTGCAGTGTCCAAAGTACATTGGAATTTGCCCATCCAATGGGTGGCTCGCTCAGAGCAAGACGTGCCTTCCAACAAGCGCTCACAATTACGCCGCAAAAACGAAATTCGCCAAAAGATTTTTGACGAAGTGGCACTCAACAGCGCGGGTCTTTGACGCCTGCACTGTGAGCCTTGTGCTTACTTCTTCGGCAATGTGCCGCCGCTCTTCACGCACTCATCCACAGTTTTGTATTCGGTGAATTTTTTTGTGCGTTCGTAGCTGGTGCTGTTCTTGTCGTGGCAAATACCGGAATCAGACTTTTTCACAATCGGCTCGGCAGCCGCAGCGGGCTGACCAGCGGCGGGGCGACCGCCGCTTTTCACGCATTCGTCCATGGATGCAAAGCTTGTGAACTTTTTGGTGTTACCAAAAGAGGTGCTGGTTTTGTCGTGGCAAATGCCCGCGTCTGATTTTTTAACCACCGGGTCTGTGGCTTCTTTTTTGTCTGCGGCGTGCGCCATGCTGAGACTGAAGGCGAGCAGGGTAGCCAATGTGAAATGGGTGGCGGCGCGATATGTCATGAGCATTTTCCTTAAAAGGTTTAATGATTTGATGTTTTAAGTCGTGCTTAAAAATTTCCGTAGCCAATATAGACTAAAAAATATTAGAAATCGGTCATGACTTGCCCGAGTCTCAGAGGCGGCTGGCGTAAAATCAGCACTCACAACGACACTGCCCGAGTGGTGAAATTGGTAGACACAAGAGACTTAAAATCTCTCGCTTCCGTAAGGGGCGTGCCGGTTCGATTCCGGCCTCGGGCACCATCAATAAGCACAAGGAAGGAGTTTCGTCATGGCACGCTACAACGCCGCGTATGAAATTCATGTGCATGGACTGGTTCCCCTACAGGCCGAAGTCGGCTTAGACCAGTTGCAAGACGCGTTGCGCCCCTTGTGGCAATACGCAGGCGCCACATCCCTCGAAGATGGCGCGACTAGCTCATACCCCGAAGAGCCCGGCATCCGTTTCAATCCCGAAGAACGCACCCTGCAAATGTGCTGGACTGTGTCTGGTGACGATGATTTTCGTCAAAGTTTGGATGAAATGTGCATGAGCTTGAATGAGCTCACCGCTGCTGGCGCGCCCATCGAAGTCACGTTTTACGACAACGACTTTGACGAGGAAGACGATTCCCGTGGTCAAGATTCTCGCGATGACTTTGTGATGTTGTTTGTAGGCCCCACGCCCGCCGACATCATGCAAGCGCAACGCGACATGTTGGTCAACGACGTGATTCACCTGATGGAACGTCACTTCGATGGTGCTGAGCTGGGTGGCGTGGTGAACGAAATCGATAAGCTGTTTTCAGAACGTTTTGACAACCTCGTTAATTCGCTCGATTTGGGTCGCCCCCCGCGTGGCCCCAACGGCGGTCATGGCGGTGGCGGTCATGGTGGGCGCAAGCCTCGCCATTTGCACTGATAAGACCATAAAAAAACCGGCCTCTGCAAAGCCGGTTTTTTCTTGGTTAGTTGAAACTCAGTTGGATTTGATGCCAATGCCTTTGAACTCACCCGTGGCAATACGCTTTTCCCACTCGGCAGGGCCGGTGATGTGCGCGCTGGTGCCGCCTGAGTCCACCGCTACGGTCACAGGCATGTCGACCACGTCGAACTCGTAAATGGCTTCCATGCCGAGGTCGGCAAAGCCCACCACTTTGGCGTGCTTGATGGCCTTGGACACAAGGTAAGCCGCGCCGCCCACAGCCATGAGGTAGGCCGATTTGTGCTTCTTAATCGCTTCAATGGCTGTTGGGCCACGTTCAGCCTTGCCCACCATCGAAATCAAGCCGGTTTGCGACAGCATCATCTCGGTGAACTTGTCCATGCGAGTGGCGGTGGTTGGGCCTGCTGGGCCAACCACTTCATCACGCACTGGGTCGACAGGGCCCACGTAGTAAATCACGCGGTTGGTGAAGTCCACGGGCAACTTCTCGCCTTTGGCTAGCATGTCTTGAATGCGCTTGTGGGCGGCATCGCGGCCTGTGAGCATCTTGCCGTTGAGCAAAATGGTTTGGCCTGGCTTCCAGCTCGCCACTTCTTCTTTGGTGAGGGTGTTGAGGTCCACACGCTTGCTTTTCTCAGTGTCTGGCGTCCAGTTGACGTTGGGCCACAGGTCCAGCGATGGGGCTTCCAAGAACACAGGGCCAGAGCCATCCATCACAAAATGGGCGTGGCGTGTGGCAGCGCAGTTAGGAATCATCGCAATCGGTTTGCTTGCCGCGTGCGTGGGGTACATCTTGATTTTCACGTCGAGCACGGTGGTCAAGCCGCCCAAGCCTTGTGCGCCAATGCCCAACGCGTTGACCTTGTGGTACAGCTCCAAACGCAGCTCTTCCACTTGGCTGAGCTTGTCGCCCTTGCTGGATTTCTCCAGCAACTGGTACATATCGAGGTCGTCCATCAAGCTTTCTTTGGCCATGAGCACCGCTTTTTCAGCAGTACCGCCAATCCCGATGCCCAGCATGCCAGGAGGGCACCAGCCCGCGCCCATGGTGGGCACAGTTTTGAGCACCCAATCCACCACGCTGTCGCTGGGGTTGAGCATGTACATTTTAGATTTGTTCTCACTGCCGCCGCCTTTGGCAGCCACAGTTACATCGACTTTGTTGCCGGGCACGATTTGCGTGAAGATCACGGCAGGTGTGTTGTCTTTGGTGTTTTTGCGGGCGAACTGAGGGTCGTCCACCACCGAGGCACGTAGCATGTTGTCGGCAAAGTTGTAGCCACGGCGCACGCCTTCGTTGATGGCGTCTTCCAAGCTGCCGGTGAAGCCTTCCCAGCGCACGTCCATGCCAACTTTCAAAAACACGTTCACGATGCCGGTGTCTTGGCAAATCGGGCGATGGCCGAAGGCGCTCATCTTGCTGTTGGTCAAAATTTGCGCGATGGCGTCTTTCGCTGCAGGGCTTTGCTCACGCTCGTAGGCGCTGGCCAAATGAGAAATGAAGTCAGCAGGGTGGTAGTAGCTGATGTATTGCAGAGCGGCGGCAACTGATTCAATCAGGTCGTTTTGGCGGATCGTGGTCATGGGTGAAGTCCTGAAAAAGGCCAGAGGTAGAAACAGCGACTGAGTTTACTCAAGGCCGCTGTCGGAATGCTTGCAGCGCGTGGCTGCTGTTTATTTGATGGTCAGCACCCAAGCGGCCAGTTTTTTTGCCTCGGCGTCGCTGACTTGGGTGTTGGCGGGCATGGGCACAGGCCCCCACACGCCTGCGCCGCCTTTTTGAATTTTGATGGCGAGTTTGTCAGCAGCTGTTTTGTCCCCTGCGTATTTGGCCGCCACATCTTTGTAGGCTGGGCCCACGAGCTTTTTGTCTGTGGCGTGGCAGGCCATGCAGTTTTTAGAGGTGGCCAAGGCCAAGTCGGCCCATGCGGGCATACACAGCGCAGAGGCTGCAAGTGTGGCGAGTGTCAAGAATGGCTTGTGCATGGCAATATCTCGTCAAAGTTGGTCAAATGCCAAGCCAGTTTAGCGTGCGTGATGGCTGTACTTATTTTTTACACATGGCGCTGGCGCTATGCACGTGTGAGACATGTGGCTGTTTGGTCGTGGGCGATAATCTGCGCACTTTTTTAGCTGCTTTACTGACCGGAGCCCACACATGCCTGCCTATCGTTCCAAGACCTCCACCGCCGGCCGCAACATGGCGGGCGCCCGCTCTTTGTGGCGTGCCACAGGCATGAAAGATGACGACTTCAGCAAACCCATCATTGCTATTGCCAACTCGTTCACGCAATTCGTGCCAGGCCATGTGCATTTGAAAGACCTAGGCCAATTGGTCGCGCGCGAAATTGAAGCCGCAGGCGGCGTGGCCAAAGAGTTCAACACCATCGCGGTGGACGACGGCATCGCCATGGGCCACGACGGCATGTTGTATTCGCTGCCCAGT
>CANGOY010000173.1 GCA_947455585.1 Comamonadaceae bacterium | reverse complement strand
CGGTGGTCTTGCTCGACGTTGACCACTTGGTAGTCCACGCCCTCTTTGAGGCGCAAGCCAAACTTCTCGATGCGCTGGGCAATCACCGCAGGACGGCCAATCAGGGTGGGTTGGGCCAAGCCTTCGTCCACCACGATTTGCACGGCGCGCAACACGCGTTCTTCTTCACCCTCAGCAAAGCACACGCGCTTTTTGCTGGCACGCTTGGCAGCTGCATAAATGGGCTTCATGATGGAGCCCGACGCATACACAAAGCCTTGCAGCTTCTCAACGTAGGCTTCCATATCTTGGATGGGGCGCGTGGCCACACCGCTGTCGGCGGCGGCTTTGGCCACGGCAGGTGCAATCTTCATCATCAAGCGTGGGTCAAACGGCTTGGGGATGAGGTACTCGGGGCCAAAGGCCAAAGTCTCACCCGCATAGGCCGCGGCCACCACTTCGCTCTGCTCGGCTTGTGCCAACTCGGCAATGGCGTACACCGCCGCAATTTCCATTTCGTCGGTGATGGTGGAAGCGCCAGCATCTAACGCACCGCGGAAGATGTAGGGGAAGCACAAAACGTTGTTCACTTGGTTGTGATAGTCGCTGCGACCTGTGGCGATGATGGCGTCGTCACGCACCGCCTTCACTTCTTCGGGTGTGATTTCTGGGTTGGGGTTGGCCAGCGCCATGATGATGGGGTTCGCCGCCATCTTCTTGACCATGTCGGGCTTCAACACACCACCTGCGGACAGGCCCAAGAACACGTCTGCGCCTTCGATGATGTCGCTCAAAGTACGTGCATCGGTTTTTTGGGCAAATTGAATCTTGTCTTCGTCCATCAACTCGGTGCGGCCTTCATAGACCACGCCAGCCAAGTCGGTGACATAAATGTTTTTGCGTGGCATGCCCATTTTGAGCAACAAGCCCAAACAAGCCAAGGCCGCTGCGCCAGCGCCCGAAGTGACCAGCTTGACGGTTTTGATGTCTTTGCCCGCGACCTTAAGTCCGTTCAAAATCGCCGCGCCCACGGTAATCGCTGTGCCGTGTTGGTCGTCGTGGAAGACTGGAATTTTCATGCGCTCGCGCAACTTGCGCTCAACATAGAAGCAATCAGGTGCTTTGATGTCTTCGAGGTTGATGCCGCCGAAAGTGGGCTCCAACGACGCAATGATGTCCACCAACTTGTCGAGGTTCTTCTCGTCAATTTCCAAGTCGAACACGTCGATGCCGGCGAACTTTTTGAACAAAACGCCCTTGCCTTCCATCACAGGCTTAGAGGCCAATGGGCCAATGTCGCCCAAGCCCAACACGGCCGTGCCGTTGGTGATGACAGCCACCAAGTTGCCGCGGCTGGTGTACTTGAAAGCAGCGTTTGGGTCTTTGACAATTTCTTCGCAAGGAGCAGCAACACCGGGCGAGTAAGCCAACGCCAAGTCGTGTTGGTTGACCAACTGCTTGGTGGCTTGAATCGCTACTTTGCCTGGGGTGGGGAACTCGTGGTACTCGAGGGCAGCGCGGCGCAATTCGGCGCGAGCCTCGGCACTGTTGTGAGAAGGATTGGAACTCATAGAAATCTCCTTGTGATGCAAAAAGCGGCGTGCTGACAAAAGCACGCCGCCTTAGCTTGTGATTTCATTTTAGGCCCGTGTTAGGGCGTTTTATGCGTGGATGTGCTTATGCAGGTGGCAATGGTTTTTACTTATTCGCAAAAGCAAACTTAAGCGGTCACTAGCTTGCGTTTTTGTTTGTCTTGCTACCGCTTGGCTGCGGGGCGGCATGCACTAGGGCTCACTGTCGCTGCGCGCCAGAATATCGCCTACGCGTACACCCCACCCGCACCTCGTAGCAACGTCAAAGAGCAATCAAGAACGCATCAACGCTTCAATTTCGTCAGCAACAACAGGCGCACCACGAGAAATCAACTCGCAGCCACCAGCAGTAACGATGGCGTCGTCCTCAATCCGAATGCCGATGTTCCAAAACGCTTCTGGCACATCGTCTGCAGGGCGCACATACAACCCCGGCTCGATGGTCAGCACCATGCCCTCACGCAAGATGCGGCTAGGTCGGTTGACGATGGTTTCGCCCGACAACGGGTCTTTGCGCTCGCTGGTTTGACCCAACTCAGACGGCTCCACATAGCTGCCGCAGTCGTGCACATCCATACCCAACCAATGGCTGGTGCGGTGCATGTAAAACGGAAAGTAGGCGCGCTTCTCAATCACGTCTTGCGCATTGCCGTGTTTCGCTTTGTTCAACAAACCGAGGTCTAACAAGCCTTGCGCCAACACTTTGACGGTGGCGTCGTGCGGATTCACAAAACGTGCACCAGCTTTGGTGGCAACCACAGCCGCGTCTTGGCTGGCCAGCACCAAGTTGTAGAGGTCGCGCTGCGGGCCTGTGAACTTGCCATTGGCCGGAAAGGTGCGGGTAATGTCAGAGGCATAGCCATCCAACTCGCAACCCGCATCAATCAACACCAACTCGCCATCGCGTACAGGCGCGGCATCGGCGCGGTAGTGCAGCACGCAAGCATTTGCGCCAGCAGCCACGATGGAGGTGTAAGCGGGGAATTGCGAGCCGTGCATGCGGAACTCGTGCAGCAACTCGGCATCTAAGTGGTACTCGCGCACATCTTGGCCCGCACGCAACATGCGCGCGCTGGTTTGCATGGCGCGGATGTGGGCTTGGGCGCTGATTTGCGCCGCACGGCGCATCACGTCTTGTTCGTGTGCGTCTTTGATGAGGCGCATTTCATCGAGCGGGCCGCAAACGTCGCGTTGCTGTGACGGGCATTGCGCGCCGAAACGCACTCGGGCGCGCACGGCGTTGAGCCAACCATCTACGCGAGTTTCCAAACCTTTGTGCGTCGCAAATGGGTACCAAACAGTCTGCTGGTTCTCCAGCAACTTGGGCAAGTGCTTGTCCAACTCGGCCACTGACACGGCGGCCATCACACCCAGTGCAGACACGGCAGCATCAGGCCCCAAACGAAAGCCATCCCAAATTTCGCGTTCTAAATCTTTGGGCTGGCAAAACAGTGTGCTGCGACCTGTGGCGTCGAGCACCAGCCAAACGTTGGGTTCGGTGAAGCCTGTCAGGTAATAAAAGTAGCTGTCGTGGCGGTACGGAAAATCGCTGTCGCGATTACGCGCGTGTTCTGGCGCGGTGGGAATGATGGCCACGCCACCGTCGCCCAACTGCGAAGCCAAGTGAGCGCGGCGGGCAGCATAAATGTTGGCGTGTGCAATCGCTTCTGTCATGTCAAACCTTTTTGTATTTAGGCGGCGTTGAGTTGCGCCAAACGCTCAGGCGTGCCCACATCGGTCCACGCGCCTGTGTAGAGCGACGCACTCACCGCGCCATTGTCCATCGCAGCTCGCAGCATGGCGGCCAACGGGGCTTTCACGCCTTGAGGATTGCCGGCTGGAATATCGCACCAAGCGGCTTCGAAGAAGGCGCGTTTGTAGAGGGCGATGGTGCTGAAGGTGTAGCGCGGTTGCTCGCTAACAAGGCCTGTGGTCGCCGCTTTTGAGGGCAACTCGTCATGCGGCGTCTTAGCCGCCAACTTGGGTAGGTTGAGGGCCAGTCCATCCGCCGACAAGCCAAAGTCGCCGCCCAAATTGTGCTCAGGATTAGGCACCAGCCAAATGTGGGCAAGTTGGGGGCTGGCTTTGAAGCGCTCAAACGCTTCAGGCTCAAACACAAAATCTGGCGCAAACACATCACCCGCTGCCACCCAAAACACATCGGCTAACTGGGGCAAGGCTCGCACAATGCCGCCTGCTGTTTCGAGTGCGCCGCCAAAGTCCAAACCTTCTTGCGAGTAGTGCAGTTGCACGGGGGCTTGTCCAACCGTTTCAAAGTCCGCGCCAAAGTGCTGAGGAATTTGCTCGCCCAGCCATGCTGTGTTGATGACCAAATTAGAAACGCCGCCGCGCTGCAAGCCCTGCATGGCCCACTGCATGAGAGGCTGGCCCCGCACGGCTAGCAGCGGCTTGGGCATGGCGTCAGTCAACGGGCGCATGCGCTCGCCGCGACCTGCGGCCAAAAGCAAAGCGGTTGCCAAAGCGGGTGAGGTGGCTGAAATGAGGCTTTTTGTCATCAAGTGGCAGTGTAGCTAGGCGCGTCTAACGCTGGCATCGCACAAGTCATTTGCGCATCAACGCGGTGAGTTTTTGAAAAGACCTAAATCTGCTTGGGCTCTGTGCGTCAGGCTCGCTAAAATCGTGGTTTTCCCTCATTACCCACCGGAGTCGCCTGACATGGCAAACACCCAACAAATGGCCAGCGCAATTCGCGCCTTGGCAATGGACGCTGTACAACAAGCCAACTCAGGACACCCCGGCGCGCCCATGGGCATGGCCGACATGGCCGTCGCTTTGTGGGGCGACCACCTGCGCCACAACCCCAAGAACCCCCATTGGTTGAACCGCGACCGCTTCGTGCTGTCCAACGGCCACGGCTCGATGTTGATTTACGCCTTGTTGCACCTCACAGGCTACGACTTGCCAATGGACGAGTTGAAAAACTTCCGCGTGCTGCACAGCAAAACTGCCGGTCACCCCGAAGTGGGCGTGACCCCTGGCGTGGAAACCACCACTGGCCCTTTGGGTCAAGGCATCACCAACGCGGTGGGCATGGCGCTGGCTGAAAAGCTGTTGGCGTCTGAGTTCAACCGTGAAGGCCACAACGTGGTGGACCACCACACCTACGCCTTCATGGGCGATGGTTGTTTGATGGAAGG
>CANGOY010000172.1 GCA_947455585.1 Comamonadaceae bacterium | reverse complement strand
GTCGATGTCGCCGGCCATGAGCATGGACTGCACAGGCTCGGCCAAATTAAGCAAGCGCAGCAAGTTGCTGGCGGCGCTGCGTGAGCGGCCCACGGCTTGCGCGGCCAACTCGTGCGTGAGGCCAAATTCTTTGATGAGGCGTTGCAAGCCCTGCGCTTCTTCGAGTGGGTTGAGGTCTTCGCGCTGGATGTTTTCAATCAACGCCATGGCCGCAGCTGCTTCGTTGGGCACGTTGCGCACCAGCACAGGCACGGTGTCGAGACCCGCTAATTTGGCAGCGCGGCTGCGGCGTTCACCGGCGATGATTTCGTATTTGCCAGCGTTAGGTCCGTCGGTGAGTTGACGAACCAAGATGGGTTGCATGATGCCTTGGGCTTTGATGCTTTCGGCCAGTTCATACAAGGCGCCCTCGTCCATGCGTGTGCGTGGCTGGTACATGCCCGCCACCATTTGCGTGAGCGGCAAGGTGCTGGGCAAACCTTCGGCAGCAGCTGCTTGTGCGGCCACGCTGTCGTCCACTTTGGGGCCAAGCAAGGCTTCCAAACCACGGCCTAGGCCTTTTGTTTTTTTAGTGACCATGGGGTACTTCTTCTTTCAGTAAATCTTGTAACAGGGCAAAGCCTTCGGGCCAATCGCCTAAGCGTGAGTCGGTGTTGATGTGGCCACTCATGCCGCAGTCGACCAAACGCGAGCCCCACGCATGGGCCAAGCCACTGGCGCGCATGAAGGAGCAATAGGGGTCGTTGCGGCTGGCGGCAAAGGTGCTTGGAAACGGCAAACGCTCGCGCGTGATGGGGCTCCAGCTGTGCAGCATGTGCTGCATTTCGGGGCGCTCAATGTCGCAAGGCGCGACCAGCAAAGCGGCTTTGACGGTGTGCGCGTTCAAAGAGTGCGCAGCCCACGCCGCCACCAACACACAACCCAAGCTGTGCGCTACCAAGACGGCATTGGGGTTGGCCAGCACGGCTTCTTCAAGCTGCATCATCCAGTCGCCACGCAATGGGAAATCCCAGTTGTGCTGCTCCACGCGGATGTAGCCATGCGCGCTTTGCCACTGGCTTTGCCAGTGGTTGGGGCCGCTGTTGTGCCAGCCGGGAATGATGAGAACAGGAGCCGTCATGCGTGCGGTGGTTTGCGTTGGGTTGGATTGGATTGGGTTAGGTTGAACGTGACGGGCTTAGAGCGTTTTGACGCGCTCAACCATTTCCTGCGCAAAGTCCACAAACGCGTGGCTGCCTTTGGCCGATGGGTCGAACACCACGCCGGGCAAACCGTAGCTGGGCGCTTCGGCCAAACGCACGTTGCGAGGAATGACAGCGCTGAACACTTTGTCGCCAAAGTGGTCTTTGAGTTGGTCGCTCACTTGCTGTTGCAAGGTGATGCGGGGGTCAAACATGACACGCAAGAGGCCAATGATTTTGAGGTCGTGGTTGAGGTTGGCGTGCACTTGTTTGATGGTGTTGACCAAGTCGGTCAAGCCTTCCAACGCGAAGTATTCGCACTGCATGGGCACGATGACGCCATGGGCAGAACACAGGCCATTGAGCGTCAACATAGACAGCGATGGCGGGCAATCTATAAGCACAAAGTCGTACTCGGCATCCACCACAGCCAAGGCTTGTTTGAGGCGATTTTCGCGGCGCTCTAAAGATACCAGCTCGACTTCGGCACCAGCCAAGTCGCGATTGGCGCCCAACACATCGTAGGTTGGAATTTTGGCGCGCACGCCGTCGGTGCCCCAGTTGCTGCGAATGCGGGCTTCGGCAATGGTGGCTTCTTCCAGCAACACGTCGTAGACCGACAGCTCCATCTCGCGCTTATCAACACCCGAACTCATGGTGGCGTTGCCTTGTGGGTCGAGGTCAATCATCAACACGCGTTGGCCCACAAACGCCAGGCCCGCCGCCAAGTTGACGGTGGTGGTGGTTTTGCCAACGCCACCTTTTTGGTTGGCTACGCAGAAGATTTGGGCCATACAGAGCTTTCGAAAGAGACGGAAAAATAATTAAAACAAAGCCAATTTCAGGCCAAAACCCATGAGCAATGTGCCGGCCACTTTGTTGAGCATGACGCTCACCAAGGGGTTGGCACGCACGCGCTCAGCAAAGTGGTGCGCCAACAAAACGACGACCAAACCATAAACCAAAGTGAGCGCGGCAATGGTGAGTGCCATGACCGCAAAGGTGAGCAACCCCAGGTGGATTTTGGGGTCCACAAACAAAGGGAAGAAGGCCATGTAAAACACAATCGCTTTGGGATTGAGCACAGTGATGAACAGGCCCTGACGAAAGTAATGGTCGGGCTTCATGTCCAACACGGGCGCATCGCCCGACTTGGCATTGAACAAGGAATAACCCAAGCCCAACAAATAGGCAGCGCCCATCCATTTCACTGTGCTGTACAAACCGGGATAGTTAATCAGCACGGCTGACAAACCTGCCACGGCCAACCAAAGCAATACTTGGTCGCCGCCCATCACACCCAACGTGGCAGCCATGCCCGCACGCACGCCGCCCTTGCCTGTTGCGGTGAGCAAGGCCAAGTTACCGGGGCCGGGAATGGCTAAAAAGACAATGATGGCCACGACGAAAGCGCCGTAGTCCGCGATACCGAACATAGATGACTCAGATGTAAAACTGAGAGAAGTTTAACCGCGCATCCAAATGATGCAGCGCTCGGCATCCAAGCCAGGCACTTGAAGCTGTTCCACGTGAAACACTTTGACGCTTTCGGGTAACACAGCCAGCTCTTGGTCTGGGTGTTTGCCCTTCATCGCCATCCACACGCCATGGCCAGCCAAGGCAGATTGGGACCAAGTGGTGAAGTCAATCAACGAGGCAAAGGCGCGCGAGCACACCACGTCAAAGGGGTGGGTCAAGCTTTCGACACGTGCGTGCAAACCTTTGAGATTGGGCAGCTTGAGGGTAGCCGCCACTTGCTGGATGAAGGCGGCTTTTTTGGCCACCGTGTCCACACACGTCACAGACACATCAGGACAAGTGATGGCAATGACGATGCCGGGCAAGCCAGCCCCGGCGCCGACATCGAGCAAGCTGAATTTGCTGTGGGCGAGTTTGGCTGCGCCCTGCTCTGTCGCCGCATCTGCGCTTGGCATAGGCAACTTTGCCAACTCTCGGCGCAACGGCGCAATAACCGCCAAGCTGTCGAGCAGATGATGCGTGAGCATTTCATTCGCGTCACGGACGGCGGTCAAGTTATAGACCTTGGTCCATTTGCCAATCAAATCCATGTAGGCTAACAGTTGGGTTTGCTGGTCTTCAGTCAACGTCAAACCCAAACCAGCTAGGCCTTTTTGCAAGGCGGGCAACAGCGGGTGCATCAAACAGCCTCAGCCGAATTGCTGGCCGCAGTGTCTTGGGCGAAGCCTTTGACGCGCGAGCGCTTCAAGTGAATGAGCAACAAAGAAATGGCCGCCGGCGTGATGCCCGACATGCGCGAAGCCTGACCCAAGGTTTCGGGCCGCTGGCGACTCAGGCGCTGACGCACCTCAATCGACAAAGCGGTGACTTGGTTGTAGTCCAAGTCTTCGGGTAATTTCAGGTTTTCGTAATGGGCAGCGCGCTCAACTTCGTCGCGTTGGCGGTCGATGTAGCCGGAGTATTTGGCAGCGATTTCAATCTGTTCAATGATGGCTCGGGTGGTTTCACGTGAAACATCGTCGCCAGCAAAGCCGTCGGTGATGTCTTGGTTTTGGTGCTTGGCACCATCCAAAGACATCAAGCCTTGGTAGCTCACATCGGGGCGGCGGAGCAAATCGGCAAGGTTGTATTCGCGGTCAATGGCTTTGCCCAGGACGCGCTCAGACTCGGCGGCAGGCAAGTTACGCGGGCTGACCCAGATGGATTTGAGCCGTTCTGTTTCACGTGAAACAGCTTCTTGCTTACGGCTGAAAGCCTCCCAACGGGCGTCGTCCACCAAGCCCATTTGGCGACCGACTTCGGTCAGGCGCACATCGGCGTTGTCTTCGCGCAGCTGCAAGCGGAACTCGGCTCGGCTGGTGAACATGCGGTAGGGCTCGGTCACGCCCTTGGTGGTGAGGTCGTCGACCAACACACCCAAGTAGGCTTGGTCACGGCCCGGCGTCCAAGCGCCACCAAAGTCGTTGGCCGCGCCGGCCAAGCTGCGGCATTGCAAGGCGGCGTTGATGCCAGCAAACAAACCTTGGGCTGCCGCCTCTTCGTAACCGGTGGTGCCGTTGATTTGGCCAGCAAAGAACAAACCGCCGATGGCTCGGGTTTCGAAGCTGCGCTTCAACTCACGCGGGTCAAAGTAGTCGTACTCGATGGCGTAGCCGGGGCGAATGATGTGGGCGTTTTCCAAACCCTTCATGGAACGAACCAAGTCGTACTGAATGTCAAACGGCAAGCTGGTGCTGATGCCGTTGGGGTAGTACTCGTGCGTGGTCAGGCCTTCGGGCTCTAGGAAAATTTGGTGGCTGTCTTTGTCGGCAAAGCGGTTGATTTTGTCTTCCACGCTCGGGCAGTAGCGTGGGCCAACGCCCTCAATCTTGCCGGTGAACATGGGACTGCGGTCAAAACCGGAGCGAATGATGTCGTGGGTGCGTTGATTGGTGTGGGTAATCCAGCACGGCATGTGTTGCGGGTGCATGGACGCGCGACCCATAAAGCTGAACACAGGCACCTCACCCAACACGCCAGCCGAGCGTGCACCGTTTTCGGTTTGGTTGGCCACGCCGTCACCCGGTTGCTCGGTGCATTGGCTGAAGTCAATCGTGCGGCCATCGATGCGCGGGGGC
>CANGOY010000171.1 GCA_947455585.1 Comamonadaceae bacterium | reverse complement strand
TCTCAGATAAGGCCCGTTGCGCCGATTCCAAGGTGTTGACCAGCAACATTGTGATGGTCATCGGCCCAACCCCACCCGGCACAGGGGTGATGTAGCCAGCCACTTCTTTCACGCCGTCAAAGTCCACATCGCCGCACAGCTTGCCTTCATCGTTGCGGTTCATGCCCACGTCCAGCACAACAGCACCAGGCTTGACCATGTCAGCCGTCAACACATTGCGCTTGCCCACGGCGGCCACGATCACGTCAGCTTGAAGCGTGAGCGCTTTGAGGTTTTGCGTGCGCGAGTGCGCCACTGTCACAGTGGCATCTTTTTGCAGCAGCATGAGTGCCATGGGCTTGCCCACGATGTTGCTGCGGCCAATCACCACCGCGTGTTTGCCCTTCAGGTCGTAGCCAATGCTTTCGAGCATCTTCATGCAGCCATAGGGCGTGCAAGGCCAGAAACCGGGCATGCCGGTCATCAATGCGCCTGCGCTCGCGATGTGAAAACCATCCACGTCTTTGGCGGGGCTGATGGCTTCGATCACTTTTTGTGCATCAATGTGCGCAGGCAAGGGCAGTTGCACCAAGATGCCGTGAATGTTGTCATCGTGGTTCAGCGCTTCCACGCGTGCCAACAAATCGGCCTCGGTCATGGTGGCTTCGTATTTTTCAAGCACCGAATGCAGGCCAGCGTCTTCGCATGCTTTCACCTTGTTGCGCACATACACCTGGCTGGCTTGGTTGTCGCCTACCAACACAACGGCCAAGCCCGGTGTCAAACCCTTGGCTTTCAAGGCTGCTGTGTCGGCGGCCACTTGGGTGCGCAGTTGTTTGGAGAGGGCGTTGCCGTCAATGAGTTGTGCAGTCATGGTCTTGTGTATACAGAGAAGAAGTTGAATTGAAAACGCCCGTGAGACACGGGCGTTTAATGGGTGTGCAAACGTGCGGCCTGGTTAGGCTTTGGCAGCGTTTTGTCCGAGTGCGGTTTTCAGCAAGTCGGCCACGGTGTTGGCGTTGAGCTTTTCCATGATGTTGGCACGGTGCGCTTCCACGGTTTTGATGCTGATGCCGAGGTCGTCTGCAATTTGCTTGTTCAAACGGCCAGCCACGATGCGCTCTAACACTTGGGCTTCTCGGGTAGTCAGCTTGGCCATCAGCGCGTCGCGGCTGGCGGCTTGTTGTGATTCGGCGAACGACGTGGTTGCTTGCGCCAACATGCGTTCGACCAAGTTCACCAAAGCGGTTTCGTCAAAAGGCTTTTGGATGAAGTCCATCGCGCCTTTTTTCATGGTGTCCACAGCCATGGGCACATCGCCGTGACCGGTGATGAACACGATGGGCAAAGGCGACTTTCGTTCGACCAAACGGTCTTGCAATTCGAGGCCTGTCATGCCACCCATGCGGATGTCCACAATCAAACAAGCCACTTCGCGTGGGTCGTATCGGCTCAGGAAAGTTTCGGCGGAGTCGAAGCAACGAACGCGGTAGTCCTTGCCCTCTAACAACCATTGCAATGAATCGCGCACGGCCTCGTCGTCATCGACAACATAGACCGTACCTTTTTTGGGAATCAAACTCATCTAAAAACTCCAACCTAGCGGACCGGTATCCAGAAGGAAAAGCGGCAGCCCGTTATTTCATCAGCATTGTAGAGGTTCTCGGCCTTCATCCGCCCTTGGTGGGATTCCACGATAGAGCGGCACAAATTCAGGCCAATGCCCATGCCTTCTGACTTGGTGGAGAAGAAGGCTTCAAACAAACGTTCCATCACTTCGGGGGCTAAACCACGCCCTGTGTCGGTGACCGAAAACTCAATCACTGGGTGGCCTTCTTCTTGGCGGGGCAGTACTTTGAGCTCTACGTCGCGGTGGGTGAGGGGGCGCTGCGCGAGGTCAATCGACTCGGCCGCATTGCGCATCAAATTCACCAACACTTGCTCAATCAAAATCGGGTCTACGTTGAGTGCGGGCAGGCGTGCTGCCAATACTTGGGTCAAGCGCACCTGTCGCCGACGCATCTCGATACCCGCCAATTCCACGGCTTCAGCCACCATGGACACCACATCAGACGGCGTGCGGTTGGGTTCACTGCGTTTCACAAAGGTGCGAATACGTTGAATGATTTGTCCTGCGCGCTGCGCTTGATGCGCCGTTTTTTCGAGAGCTTTGAGTAAATCTTCCTCGCTCAAGTTGTTCGCTTTGATGCGCGACACCATGCCGCTGCAATAGTTGTTGATGGCGGTCAGGGGCTGGTTCAGCTCATGCGCCACGCTCGACGCCATCTCGCCCATGGTGATGAGGCGGCTGGCAGACTGTGCTCGTTCGGCTTGCACTTGCGCTTGTTCTTCGGCTTGGCGACGTGGCGTGATGTCTGACGCAATCACCATTTGTGCCAAGCGGCCATCCACCCAGTTGAGGTAACGCGAACGCACCTCTAACCACTTGCCCAGCTCGGGCAGGTAAATTTCAGCGTTCTCGGCTTTGGTTTCTGTCATGCCTTCAGTGGGCAAGCCCATCAAGCCATCGTCTTGGTCTTGGCCATCGTCGTCTGCAGCCTCAGAGTTACTCACGGTACGCGGTTGACCGGCTTGCGACACCAAGTTCAAGTGGCCTTGCGTGGTGGTGGCAAACCATTGGCGGTACAGCTTGTTGGCAAAAAGCAATTCTTTGCTGCCCAGCGGAGCTACAGACACAGACGCGTCTAAACCTTCCAGCACCGTGGTGAAGCGGTCGTGTGCGGCAGACAGTTGTTCGCGCACGCGGTTGGGTTCGGTGATGTCGGTCATCGACGTCATCCAGCCCGTTTGTTGGCCACGCGCATCGACCAAGGGTGACACATACAGACGGGCATCAAACACTTCGCCACTGCGGCGCTTCACGCGCACTTGAAAGCCGCTGCTGGTGGTTTCGCCTTGCAGCTCTTGGGCCAGTTTTTGCTCTAAGGTGTCGCGGTCTTCATCGGGCCAATAGGGGAAGGGCGGCTCACGGCCGACCAGCTCGTCTTCGGTCCAACCTGTCATTTGGCAAAACGCGGCGTTCACATAGGTGATGCGGCCTTTGAGGTCCATGGCGCGCATGCCTGTGAGCATGGAGTTTTCCATCGCACGGCGAAAGTTAGTTTCAGCCACCAAGGCTTGTTGCGCTTGCACACGTCGACGCGTGTGACGCCATGTGCCAATCAACAGCCAAGCGGTCATGGCACTCAGCACGGCGACCAACCAAAACACACCATTGCCAATCAAACCTTGCGAAGTGCGATAGGCCTGTGCGTGCAACGACAGCGAATAACCCACAGGTGTGATGGGCACTTCGTATTCATTGGTTTGAAACAACCAAGGCAACACCTCGGTCACTTTGGGGCGTGCTTTGTTGGTTTGACCTGCCAGCACGTTGTTGTTCAGGTCGCGCAGTGACACCGCATAGCGGTTGGCAATTTCGTTGGGTACGGCATAACGCAGCATGCCGTCTAGTGTGTATTCGGCCAGCAGTACGCCTTCAAATTTACCGTGGTTCAGGATGGGCACTTGCAGCTGTAGGTGCGTGTAAGGCGCTGCGTTGCTGCGCTTTTCAATGATGGGTTGCGAGTAAACAGGTTGCTGCAAATCTCGCGTCAACTGAAACGTGTTGAGTGTCTCTGCGTGGTTGATGACGCTGCCCGAGAGAAAGCTCATGGTCGAGTTGTTGCTCGCGCTGGCATAGCTGGTCTGTACGCGTTGGCGTGCATTGAGCCAACTCAGGCTCGCCAGTTCTGGGCTTTGTTTCAGCAGGTTTTGGGCGTCTGCATAAAAAGCCTTGCTATCGGTTTCCCTGTTGGCAATGTCACGCGCCATGCGCATCATCTGTTCTTGTTTATCAAGCAAGCGCAGGCGCAGGCGTTGTTGGGCGTACTCCACATCGCGACGCACCACTTCTTGTTCACGCACGATTTCTTCGTAGCGCAGGTACCAAAACGCAGTGGTGATGGCGGCCATGAACAGCACCACGGCGGCGAGTGGGGCCATGAAGGCGAAGCGGTCTTGGCGGTTGGGGGTTTGCTTACGCCACCAAGTACGCCAGAGGCTGACGAGCGGCTGAAGGAAGGGGACGGTTGATGTTTTCTGCATGTGTTGAGAGTTTATTCGCGAGGGTAAACACGGCCTTTGAATAATTATTGAATTTCATAATAAGAAATCAATGACCGCTATTTGAAATTTAAAGAATTTGTGAGAAACTTCGTACATTCGAGTCAAAACAAGTGCAACAAGAGGAGACAAGCATGTCAGCACAACCGAACGATCTGCGTACCGACGTGGACAGCCAAGAAACGCGTGAGTGGATGGACGCTTTGTCCGCCGTCATCAATGCAGAAGGCCCTGAGCGCGCGCACTTTTTGTTAGAGCAACTGCTCGAACACGCACGCGAGAGCAGCATCGACATGCCGTTCTCAGCCACCACGGGTTACGTCAACACGATCGAACCCGATCAAGAAGCCCATTGCCCCGGCAACATCGAAATTGAAGAACGCCTGCGCGCTTACATGCGCTGGAACGCAATGGCGATGGTGGTCAAAGCCAACCGTCACCACCCAATCGACGGCGGCGACCTCGGCGGCCACATTGGCTCATTCGCTTCACTGGCCCACATGTTTGGTGCCGGCTTTAACCACTTCTGGCACGCTGAAAACGAAAACCACGGTGGCGATTGCTTGTACATCCAAGGCCACGTGTCACCAGGCGTTTACGCACGCGCTTACTTGGAAGGCCGCTTGACCGAAGAGCAGTTGCTCAACTTCCGTCAAGAAGTTGATGGCAAAGGTTTGTCCAGC
>CANGOY010000170.1 GCA_947455585.1 Comamonadaceae bacterium | reverse complement strand
GGCTCTTTGGGTATGCGCATCTCCGCCTCCGACTGGGTGGAGAACGGCTGGACACCCGAAGAGACCGCAGACTTCTCGCTGCGCTTAAAACTCGCAGGTGCCGACTTTGTGCACATCTCATCGGGCGGCGTAGCTGCTCAACAAAAGATTGCCATTGGCCCCGACTACCAAGTGCCATTCGCCAAACTGGTGAAGCAAAAAACAGGCATGCCCACCATCACGGTTGGCCTCATCACTGAGCCACAACAAGCCGAAGACATCTTGGTGCGCGGCGATGCCGACCTGATTGCATTGGCCCGTGCGTTCCTCTACAAACCCCGCTGGGTGTGGGAGGCCGCCGCTGCTTTGCATGGCAAGGTGCAAGCCAGCCCGCAATACTGGCGCTGCATGCCGCGCGAAGCACAAGGTATTTTTGAAGCCGTGCAAATGGGCCAACGATAAAAACAAACAGGAGTCATCACATGAAACACCTCACACGCCGCGACCTGAATGCCAGCCTATTGGCAGCCGCCGTCATCAGCGCAAGCGCCTGCATCGCACCACTCGCCGCACATGCGCAAGCCGACGCTTACCCGAGCAAGCCCATCACCTTGGTCGTACCCAACCCACCGGGTGGCTTGGTCGACACCTCCGCACGCTTGGTGAGCGAGCCTTTGTCGCGCGTCATGGGCCAATCGGTGGTGGTGGACAACAAGCCGGGTGGCAGCGGCAACTTGGCCTATTCCAACGTGGCACGCAGCGCCAAAGACGGCTACACGGTGTTGGTGTCGTACTCGGGCTATCACATTGCCAACCCCATCCTGATGGACAAGCTGCCATGGGACTTGAAAGACCTCACGCCTGTGGGCCTCATCACCGTGGCCACCAACGTGATTGCGGTGCACCCATCGGTGCCCGCCAACAACTTGAAAGAGTTCATCTCATGGGCCAAACAAAACCCGGGCAAGCTCAACTACGCTTCGCAGGGCAATGGTTCGGTGTCGCACATTGGCACAGAAATCTTCAAACAACAAACCGGCATTGAAATGACGCACGTGCCTTACAAGGGCTCGGGCCAAGCGATTCAAGACGTGTTGGCAGGCCAGGTGCAGGTATTCATCAGCACGCCCCCTTCGGTGATGGGCCATGTGCAAAGCGGCAAGCTCAAAGCCTTGGCAGTGACTGGTAAAACACGTCACCCCCAACTGCCGCAAGTGCCCACGGCTGCAGAGGCGGGCTTGAGTGGTTTTGAGTTGGAGTCATGGGTAGCCTTGTACGTGGCAAGTGGCACACCCAAAGACGTGGTGCAAAAGCTATCGGCTGATGTGAAGCGCAGCATGGAGTTGCCCGAGACCAAACAACGCGCCGACGCAGCAGGTGTAGAAGTGCGTTACCTCACACCAGAGAACACCACCAAACTTCTAGAGCGTGACACAGTGAGCTGGGCCAAAGCCATCAAGGCGGGCAACATCAAATTTGATTGATAAGAGGGCAGACGGGGCCTCACACGCCCACGCGGCCCTATCAGGCCAAACCTGATTTCGTATCCGGATAGCGCAGCTGCAACCGCAGCTCGCGCTTCATGCGCGTGTTCACCATGCGGCGCGACTCACTCATGAAACTCAGCTGCATCGCTGGCAGCTCGGTTTGCGCTTTGGCGCGGTTGATGCGCGGCGGCTTGGGCAAACCATACAAGCCTGCCGCCATGTCAAAGTAGTCGCCCATCAAGAGTTGGCTGTCGTCATTCACGTTGACTGAGCGCTGTGGTTTGCCGCGCCAAAGCGCCAGCTGGCAGGCACGCGCCAAGTCGTCGGCATGGATGTGGTTGGTGAACACATCATCCTCACGCGCCAACACGGGCGTGCCGCGCAGCAAACGCTCACGCGGGGTGCCTCCCTCACGGTCAGGCGCATAGATACCGGGAATACGCAACACACTCACGCGCACAGCGCTAGAGCGCAAACGCCCCAAATGACGAACGCGTGCTTCGGCATCTACACGGCGTTGGGCTCTGGGCGTGATGGGCTTGACCATCCGACTCTCATCTACCCACGCGCCAGCACAGTCGCCATACACACCGCTGGTCGAGCCATACACCACGCTCAGCGGTGCACTGCGGCGCATCAACATGCGTGTGAGCGCCAAAGTTCGCGGGTCTGTGCTGCCCTGCAAGGGTGGAGGGGCTAGGTGTAACACCCGCGTGGCCCAACCCGCCAAGCGCTGCAAAGAAGCAGGCACATCCAAATTACCCACCACTGGCGTCACACCTTGGGCGCGCAAGGCGGCCACGCGTTCAGGGCTAGAGGTGAGCGCCACCACCCGCACATGGCGCTGCGCGCGCACCACGCGCTGGCCCACATCACCGCAGCCGATGATGAGCAAACGCTCGCGTTTGAAGCGAGAAGGCAAAGCGCCGAGGGGGGATTGATTGGAAGGCAAAATACACCCTATAAAAGTTCAAGGATACCCAAAGATGAGTTTCAACATCACGGTCCAGCCCAGCGGCCGCGCATTCACCGCCACTTCTGACGAAACCTTGCTGGCCGCTGGCCTGCGCCAAGGCATTGGCCTGCCCTACGGCTGCAAAGACGGCGCGTGCGGCTCTTGCAAATGCAAAAAGATTTCGGGCGAAGTGACCCACGGCAAACACCAAGAAAAAGCCCTGAGTCCTGAAGAAGCTGCCAACGGCTTTGTGCTCACCTGCTGCGCCACCGCGCACAGCGATGTGGTGTTGGAGTCCCGCCAAGTGGTGGAAGAAGGCGCATTCCCTATTAAGAAAATGCCCGTGCGCGTGATGTCGTTGGAGAAAGCCTCGCACGACGTGATGGTGGTCAAGCTGCAATTACCCGCCGCCGACCCCATGAAATTTCATGCGGGCCAGTACGTCGACTTTTTGTTGCGCGACGGCGACCGCCGCAGCTACTCGATGGCCAATGCGCCACACACCTTTGTCGAAGGCTCACCTGCGATTGAGCTGCACATCCGCCACATGCCCGGCGGCAAGTTCACCGACCACGTGTTTGGTGCCATGAAAGAAAAAGAAATTCAACGTATCGAAGGCCCACAAGGCACGTTCTTCTTGCGTGAAGACTCAGACAAGCCTTTGGTGTTTTTGGCTTCGGGCACAGGCTTTGCGCCTATCAAGGCCATCTTGGAGCACATGCAACATAAGGGCATCACACGCCCTGTGTCTCTGTACTGGGGTGGCCGCCGCCCAGCTGACCTCTACATGAACGACTGGGTGCAAGCCCAACTCGCGGCCATGCCTAACCTCACCTACGTGCCCGTGGTGTCTGACGCTTTGCCCGAAGACCACTGGACCGGCCGCACAGGCTTTGTGCACGCTGCCGTGTTGCAAGACCACGCCGACCTCAGCGGCTATCAGGTCTATGCCTGCGGTGCGCCCATCGTGGTGGACTCGGCCCGCGCTGCCTATACCCAAGCAGGCTTGCCGACAGACGAGTTCTACGCGGACTCGTTCACCTCGGCAGCTGACAAGGTGTAAGCAAAGCACGTAGACTGAATCACATGCAAACCATCACCCCTCACCCAGCGCTTGAAGTCAAGGACGTTGAAATTTTCATGCCCATGCAGTGGCTTGCTTTGGCATGGAAAGACATGGAGAAATGTCCAACCGCAGGCGTGACGCATGGTTTCATCCTCGCGCTCATTGGCGGAGGTTTGTTTTGGTTTGCTCGCCATGATTTTTGGTGGATTGCAGCCATGCTTTCAGCGAGCATGATCATTGCACCACTGCTCGCCACAGGTTTGTATGACATCAGCCGACGCATAGAGCGTGGCCAAGAAGCCACCTTGACAGACGCATTTCACATTTGGACAAGTGGTGACAAGCGACTGATTAAATTTGGCTTGCTGCTTGCTCTGTCCAGTGCAGGATGGTTGGTTTGCTCGGCGGCATTGATTCACTGGATGCTGCCAGCAAGCGTCAACACGCCCAGCGATTTCATCCGCCTCGTGGTGTTGCAACCCGAGTTTGGTTTGTTTGAGGTTTGGGTACTGATGAGCGCATTCATTGCAGCGCCCATGTTTGCATCGACCTTGGTCACCATTCCCTTGTTGATGGACCACCCCACCCTCAGCGTTCAACAAGCTGTGCGGACCAGTTGGCGCGTGGTAGCCATGAACCCATTTGCCATGGCTTGCTGGGCGGGCATTTTGTGCCTGTTCACCGCGCTGGGTATTGGCTCTGCATTTTTAGGCTTGCTGGGCGTCGTGCCTATGTTGGGCCACGCCAGCTGGCACGCATACCGCGACCTCGTGGTTTACGACCCCACGGTCCACTGAATTTTTATGACAGAAGAACAATTCGCCCAATTCGGGCTGACTTTTGGCGTGGGCGGCTTCATGCTGTACATGCTGTTCATTATTTTCCAGCTCGCACGCGAATCCAAAGCCGGTAAGTTCGGCACCTTTGTGTTGTTCTTGGTGCTGGCCTTTGGCATGCTGGGCTTTGTCGCCAAGCAAGTGTTGATTTGGATGATGGAGGGCTAAGCCCTACTCTCTTCAAAGTACAGGCTTATTCGCCCAGATAAGCCTCACGCACTTTGGGGTCGTGCAACATGTCGTGTGCATCGCCACTCAAAGTAACCAAGCCCGACTCCATCACATAAGCACGGTCTGCAATTTGCAGCGCACGGCTGGCGTTTTGTTCGACCAACACAATCGTTACGCCTTGAGCTGACACCTCTTGAATGACTTCAAAAATCTTGTCCACCATGATGGGTGACAAGCCCATGGAAGGCTCATCCAGCAACAAAACTTTGGGGCGACTCATCAACGCGCGGCCCAT
>CANGOY010000169.1 GCA_947455585.1 Comamonadaceae bacterium | reverse complement strand
ATGGTCAATCGCCCCGCCACGCTGGACACCATCGTGGCCACCAACTTGCACGCAGACATCTTGAGCGACTTGGCTGCGGCGTTGGCAGGCAGCCTCGGCCTCGCGCCTACGGGCAACATCGACCCCGAGCGCCGCTACCCCAGCATGTTTGAGCCCATCCACGGTTCGGCCTTCGACATCATGGGCAAAGGTCTGGCAAACCCTGTCGGTACTTTCTGGAGTTGCGTCATGCTCTTAGAACATTTGGGTGAACAAGCCGCAGCCCATGTTTTGATGGAAGCGGTGGAGTTCGTCACCGCGAACGTCGCTTTGCACACGGGCGATTTGGGTGGCAAAGCCACCACGGTGCAAGTGACCCAAGCCGTGTGCGAGCGCATTCGTACATCCACGCACCATTGATTGACTCAATCAGGAGACTTTTCATGAAACGCACACGTTTTCCAAAGGTGGTTGTCCATGCCGCGGCGCTTGCTTTATGCATCGCAAGTGGTTCAGCATGGGCGCAAGCTTGGCCTTCAAAACCTATCAGCTTGGTGGTCCCTTTTCCCGCAGGCGGAACCACAGATGTGCTGGCGCGTGCTGTGGGTCAAGAATTGGCAAAGAGCTTAGGACAACCCGTGGTGGTCGAGAGCAAACCGGGCGCTGGCGCCACTTTGGGCGCAGATTTTGTAGCCAAGTCAAAACCTGATGGCTACACCTTGCTGATGGGGGCCGTGCACCACACCATTGCGTCCAGCGTCTACAAAAAGTTGCCTTACGATTTTCAAAAAGACTTGGCACCTGTCACCACCGTGGCGTTGGTGCCAAACGTGTTGGTTATCAATCCCAACGTTGCAGCCAAAAACACCAAAGAACTGCTGGCCTTGGCCAAGGCCAATCCAGGCAAGTTGACTTATGGCTCCAATGGCAATGGCACCGGCCAACATTTGATTGGTGCTCAGTTTGAGTCGATGGGTGGGGTGGAGCTTTTGCACATCCCCTACAAAGGCAGCGGACCGTTGACCACGGACTTGTTGGGTGGGCAAATCACCATGTCCTTTGACACCATCACGCCTGTGTTGTCTCACATCAAGGCGGGTAAGTTGCGTGCCCTGGCGGTCACCACGGCCAAGCGTTCGCCTGCGTTGCCAGATGTGCCGACCTTGGATGAGTCTGGATTGAAAGGCTTCAACCTCGGGACTTGGTTTGGCATCTTGGCACCTGTCAATACCCCGCGTGACGTGGTGGTGCGTTTGAATGCAGAGATTGTCAAAATCGTCAACGCGCCGGACTTTAAGAAAAAAATGGAAGACATTGGCGCAGAGCCAATCGGCAACACGCCTGAGCAAATGGCAAAACAAATCAAAGACGATACCGAGCGATTTGCCAAATTGGTCAAAGATGCCGGCGTGAGTATTGATTAAGGCGGTTTTTGAAACGGCACAATGTTGCCTATGAACGCCAGCTACGCCACCCACCCCAATGAGTTTTTAGCCACGCTTTACCAAGCCGCTGTTAAACGCGCCTTGCCCTTGCACAACACCGCTGCCTATTTGCCTGCCCCACCCAAGGGCCGCACCGTGGTGCTTGGCGCAGGCAAAGCCGGTGGCGCGATGGCCCAAGCGGTCGAGGCGCTGTGGCCTGCTGACAAACCTTTGTCCGGTCTCGTGGTCACACGCTACGGCCACACACCACCGCGCCCTGTGGGTGTGCCCGAGCGCATTGAAGTGGTCGAGGCGTCGCACCCTGTGCCCGATGCAGCGGGCCTAGCGGCGGCCGAGCGCATCTTGGCCTTGACGCAAGGGCTCACCGCTGACGACTTGGTGCTGTGCCTGATTTCTGGCGGCGGCTCTGCTTTGCTCTCCTTGCCTGCCGACGGTCTGACGCTGGAAGACAAGCAGCGTATCAACAAAGACTTGCTCAACAGTGGCGCAGGCATTGGCGAAATGAACTGCGTGCGCAAACACCTCTCGCGCATCAAAGGTGGCCGCTTGGCCGCCGCGTGTGCGCCCGCACAAGTGGTGACGCTCACCATCAGCGATGTGCCGGGCGACGATCCATCGGTCATTGCCAGCGGCCCCACCGTGCCCGACGTGACGACCTGTGCCGATGCATGGGCCATCCTGCAACGCTACAAAATCGAAGTGCCCGCCGCCATCGAGGCCGCCCTGAAAGCAGGCGCACTAGAAACACCCAAGCCCAGCGCCGCGTGGGACAAGCAGCCCGTGCACCTCATAGCCACGCCTCAACAGTCGCTAGACGCCGCCGCCGAGCTGGCCCGCACTGCTGGCCTAAACGCCTATGTGTTGAGCGACGAGCTAGAAGGTGAGTCGCGCGAAGTGGGCAAGGTACACGCTGCATTAGCGCGTGCTGCGGCACAGGGCAAAGGCCCGTTCCAAAAACCATGCGTCATTTTGAGTGGTGGCGAAACCACCGTGACCATTCGCAAGCAAGCGCCGGGCACGCCCAAGGGCCGAGGAGGGCGGGCAGGGGAGTTTTGCCTCGGCCTAGCTGTGGCGCTGCAATCGCAGGCAGGCGTCTGGGCCATCGCCGCCGACACCGATGGCATTGACGGCATCGAAGACAACGCAGGCGCACGCGTGACGCCCGACACCTTGGCCCGCGCCGAAACCGCAGGCGTCAAAGCCACCGACTGCCTAGACCGAAACAATGCCTACGGTTTCTTTGAGGCCCTGGGCGACTTGGTGGTCACCGGACCCACGCACACGAACGTGAACGACTTCCGCGCGATGTTGGTGTTGTAACCTATCGCCCTATGACCCAACCCCGCCTGCAACTTGCCCACATCACCAAGCGCTACCCCGCTGTGGTTGCCAACGATGCCGTCAGTCTGACGGTGCAGCCCGGCGAAATTCACGCGGTGTTGGGCGAAAACGGCGCGGGCAAGTCCACGCTGATGAAAATCATCTACGGCGCAGTCAAGCCCGATGCGGGCGAGATTCGTTTCAACGGCGAGGTGGTGAATATCCGCAACCCGCAAGAGGCGCGCCGCTTGGGTATCAGCATGGTGTTTCAGCACTTCAGCTTGTTTGACACCCTCAGCGTGGCTGAGAACGTGTGGCTGGGCCTCGACAAGTCGCTCACCCTCGCTGAAGTGACGCAACGCATCACCGACACCGCTGCGCAATACGGCCTCGACATTGACCCCGCCCGTCCCGTGCACACACTGGGGGTGGGTGAGATGCAGCGCGTGGAAATCATCCGCGCCTTGCTGACCAACCCGCAGCTGCTCATCTTGGACGAGCCCACCTCGGTGCTCACACCGCAAGCTGTGGAAAAGCTCTTTGTAGTGCTGCGTCAACTTGCCTGCGAAGGCCGCAGCATTTTGTACATCAGCCACAAGCTGCACGAAATTCGTGCGCTGTGTACCGCGTGTACTGTGGTGCGTGCGGGCCGCGTGACGGGCGTGTGCGACCCGCGCCAAGAAACCAATGCTTCCCTTAGCCAGCTCATGATTGGCAGTTTGCCCCCCGAGCTTCACGTGCGCGAGCACAAGCCGGGTGCCGCCGTGCTCAGCGTGAACGACTTGGCGTTAAAAGCCGACGACCCCTTCGGCGTAGACCTGAATGGTGTGAACCTACAAGTGCGCGCGGGCGAAGTGGTGGGCATTGCAGGCGTGTCGGGCAACGGCCAGCGCGAGCTGCTGTTTGCCTTGTCGGGCGAAGACATGCGTGCAGCGGCCGAGAGTATTCAGCTGAGCGGCCAAGCCATGGGCCAGCTCAACCCAGACCAACGCCGCAACCTCGGCCTGCACTTTGTGCCAGAAGAACGCTTGGGTCGTGGCGCAGTGCCTAGCCTCAGCCTCGCGCATAACCTGTTACTGACCCGCGATGACGCTGTGGCTTCCCGCGGCGCAGCCGGTGTGTTGGGTTGGCTCAACCTGAACACGCTGCACACCCAAGCCGCCAACATCATTGCCAAATATCAAGTGAAAGCAGGCGGCCCCGATGCTGCTGCGCGTTCGCTGTCGGGCGGCAATTTACAAAAGTTTTTGGTGGGCCGCGAGATTGAGGCGGCGCCTAAGTTGCTCATCGTGTCGCAGCCCACATGGGGTGTGGACGTGGGCGCTGCCGCGCAAATTCGCGCCGCACTGCTGGCCCTGCGTGATGCAGGCTGCGCCGTGTTGGTGGTGAGTGAGGAGTTGGATGAATTGTTAGAGCTGTCAGACCGTTTGCATGTGATGGCCGAGGGCCGCTTATCACCCGCGCTCACACGTGAAGAGGCCAATGTGTCGCGCATCGGCGCGTGGATGAGTGGCCTGTGGGATGCACCCGCTGCAACAGGGGAGGTGAACCATGCTGCGTCTTGAGCCGCGTTCCCAGCCCTCTAAGCTGTGGCGCTATGCCTCACCTCTGTTGGCGCTCGCCATCACGGTGGTGTTGGGTGTGATTTTGTTTGTGGCGCTGGGCAAAGACCCGGTGCGTGGCTTGCAGGTGTTCTTTTGGGAACCCATCAAGAGCGTGTATGCCTTGTCCGAGTTGATGGTCAAGGCCACGCCGCTGTTGCTCATAGCCTTAGGGCTGGCCGTGTGCTTTCGCTCCAACGTGTGGAACATTGGTGCTGAAGGCCAGTTTGTCATGGGCGCGGTGTTTGCCTCTGGCGTTGCGCTGACGGCAGATGCCAATACGGGCGCAGGCTTTTGGGTGCTCATCTTGTTGGCCGGTATTGCGGGTGGCATGGTGTGGGCGGGCATCACCGCGTTCTTGCGCGACCGCTTTCCTGCGAGCGAAATTTTGGTTAGCCTCATGCTGGTGTACGTGGCCATCATGGCGATCAACTTCTTGGTCTACGGCCCTTGGAAAGACCCACTGGGATACAACTTTCCGCAAACCAAAACCTT
>CANGOY010000168.1 GCA_947455585.1 Comamonadaceae bacterium | reverse complement strand
GCGCAGCGTGTCTGCTGCATCGGCCAACCAAGAAAAAGGGGACTGTGTTGCCATAGTCCCCAATTATTCCTTGTTTGGGCGCCCTTCTCGGCACGCCCTGATTTAACCGGTTTATTGCAAGGCTTGAACGCCTGCCACCAACCAGCCCAAGCTGCCGTCTTTGGGCTTGGTCATGTTCCACACTTCGCGGAACGGTGTGGGACCCGAAGATGGCTCTTCACGGATCAGACCCGAGAACTCCACGCTGGCCATGTAGTTGTTGCCCACATCTTCAATGCCCAACAAGTGCGCATCGAGCATGACCACGTCGGTGTGGTTGACTTGGCCGTTGGCTGTGGCTTCGCGCTCAGCCAATTGGGCTTTGATTTCGTCCAACATGGTGTCGGTCATCATGGCGCGCAGGGCTGCGATGTCTGAGCGGTCCCACGCTTGCTGCAAGGTCATGAAGTTTTGCTTGGCCGCGTTGACAAAGCCTGCGGTGTCAAAGTCAGCAGGAATGCCCCAGGTTTGGCTGCCACCCAAAGCGGCGCCAATCATTGAGCCACCAGCAGCAGGCGCAAAGTCGTTGTGCGTGTCAACGGGACGTGCTGAAGAGTCGTTGCCCACGTTCTTGGGGTTGTATTGAGGCAGCGTGCTGGGGTTGGCGGCGGCGCCAGCGCCTTCAAAAGCATAGGGGCTGCTGTTGGACACCTCGGGCTGGCGGCGGCGCATGAAAGCACCAATGACCATCATCACCACCAAAGCCAACACGCCGAACATCAAGAACTGACCAAATTCAGCGCCAAAGCCCATGGAGTGCGCCAACCAAGCGAGGCCTAAGCCAGCTGCCAAACCACCGAGCATGCCGCCCATGCCACCAAATCGAGAAGGCTGAGGTGCCGGTGCAGCGGGTGCGGGGGCATGCGGCGCAGCAGGTGCAGCGGTCGGTGCAGCATTGGGCGCAGCGGCGGGCGCTGGCCTCGCAGCTTCGCGTTGCGTCACGTTGCTGGACTGTTGGCCCATGGGCTTACCGCCACCGAGACGCTTGGCCTCAGCTTGCAAGCTAACGAGTGCCATTGCGAGCACCAAAATCGTTGTCCAAACTTTCATACCGTCTGTCTCCTGTTGTCTCAATCGTTCAGCACTTGATTCCAACATGAAGCGCGACCACACCGGCGCTCATGTTGTGAAAGTCCACATGGCCAAAGCCATTTTGTTTCATGAGGGATTTCAACTCCTCTTGGCCGGGATGCATGCGAATGGACTCGGCCAGATATTGGTAGCTTGAGGCATCGCCCGCAATCATCTGGCCCAGCTTGGGCAAGATGTTGAAGGAATACCAGTCATAGGCTTTCTCCAGTGGCTTGGCCACCTTAGAGAACTCCAACACCAGCAGCTTGCCGTTGGGCTTGAGAACACGGCACATTTCGCGCAGCGCAGCGTCTTTGTGCGTCATGTTGCGCAGGCCAAAGGCCACACTGACCACGTCAAAGTGGTTGTCGGGGAAAGGTAATTTTTCGGCATCGCACACCAAGGTGGGCAAGACCATGCCGTGGTCGAGCAAACGGTCGCGGCCTGTGCGCAGCATGGCCTCGTTGATGTCGGTGTGCACCACGCGGCCGGTTTTGCCAACCTTCTTGGCAAAGGCCATGGCCAAATCACCCGTGCCGCCTGCGATGTCGAGCACTTGCGAGCCCTCGCGCAAGTCCGCCACCATGACGGTGTAGCGCTTCCACACGCGGTGCAGGCCGGCGGACATGAGGTCGTTCATCACGTCGTATTTGGACGCGACCGAGTCAAAAACGCCACGCACGTGTTTGGCTTTTTCTTTTTCGTCGACGGTTTTGAAACCGAAATGTGTGCTGCTCATATTGGTAATGGTATCAATGCGCGTGGCTGCTACAAGCTGCGCCGCCTTTTTCAGGCATGGCGGCGTCGCGGTAGGTTCCTGCGGCTTGCAAGCGGCGTTCGTAATCGGCCCACAACTGGTCTTGCTCGGAACCCAAGAAATAAAGATATTCCCAAGTGAACAAGCCGCTGTCGTGGCCGTCGCTGAAGGTGGGCTTGATGGCGTAGTTGCCAATAGGCTCGAGGCCTTCGAGCTCGACCAAACGCTTGCCAGTTTGCAACACCTCTTGGCCGGGGCCGTGGCCCTGCACTTCTGCCGAAGGGCTGTAAACGCGCATCAGCTCAAACGGGATGCGAAAACTCGCACCGTCGGCAAAGCTGACTTCCAACACACGCGATGCGCCATGCACCGTGATGTCTTGGGGTGTAGGCGTGTGTTTTTCTAAGCCGGCCATCGATGTCTTTCTATTTAAACCAACACGCGCTCAATGCCGCCGGCATTGGCTTGGGCCACGTATTCGGGCATCCACTGCTCGCCCAACATCTTGCGCGCCATCTCGACCACGATGTAGTCGGCTTCGAGCAAACCGTTTTGCAAATCGTCACCATAGCGGCTCAGGCCTTGCAAGCAGCTGGGGCAGCTGGTGAGAATTTTCATGTCGCCTTTTGCTTCGCCCGTCATGGCGCGAAGTGCGACTTCGTCTTTTTGCAACTCGGCTTCTTTGCGGAAGCGCACTTGGGTCGAGATGTCAGGACGCGTCACACCCAAGGTGCCAGATTCGCCGCAGCAACGGTCGCTCTTACGCACTTGGTCGCCCAACAAAGCCTTGACCGTTTTCATGGGGTCTTGCTGCTTCATCGGGCTGTGGCACGGATCGTGGAACAAATAGCCCGCTTGGTCAGCCGCGCTGAGCTTAATGTCCTTCTCGAGCAAATATTCGTGGATGTCGACGATGCGGCAGCCAGGGAAAATTTTGTCGAACTCGTAGCCTTGCAGTTGGTCAAAGCAAGTGCCACAGCTCACCACCACGGTTTTGATGTCAAGGTAGTTAAGCGTGTTGGCCACGCGGTGGAACAACACGCGGTTGTCTGTGATGATTTTGTCGGCCTTGTCAAACTGGCCTGAACCTTTTTGCGGATAGCCGCAACACAGGTAGCCTGGTGGCAACACCGTTTGTACGCCTGCGTGCCACAACATGGCTTGCGTGGCGAGGCCCACTTGGCTGAACAAACGCTCAGAGCCGCAACCTGGGAAATAGAACACCGCTTCTGTTTCAGACGTGGTGATTTTCGGGTCGCGAATGATGGGCACGTAATCGTTGTTCTCGATGTCGAGCAAAGCACGCGCAGTCTTCTTAGGCAGGTTGCCAGGCATCTTCTTGTTGATGAAGTGAATCACCTGCTCTTTGATGGGCGCTGTGCCCACGGTGGCTGGGGGTGCCTTGGTTTGCTTGCGCGCCACCACTTTGAGCAGATCGTGCGCGAAGCGTTGCAGCTTCATGCCCACACCCACCATCGCAGTACGAGCGAACTTGATGGTTTCAGGGTTGGTGGCATTGAGCATGAACATCGCCGCAGCATTGCCAGGACGGAAGGTTTTTTGGCCCATCTTGCGCAACAGGTTGCGCATATTCATGGTCACGTCACCAAAGTCAATCTTGACAGGGCAAGGCGTCAAACACTTATGACAAACCGTGCAGTGGTCGGCCACGTCTTCAAACTCTTGCCAATGTTTGATGGACACACCACGGCGGGTTTGCTCTTCGTACAAGAAGGCTTCGACTAACAGCGAAGTGGCCAAAATTTTGTTACGTGGGCTGTACAGCAAGTTGGCGCGTGGAACGTGGGTCGAGCACACAGGCTTGCACTTGCCGCAACGCAAACAGTCTTTCACAGAATCGGCAATTGCGCCAATGTCAGACTGCTGCATGATGAGCGATTCGTGGCCCATCAAACCAAAGCTTGGGGTGTAGGCTTGGCTCAAATCGGCGTGGCGCAGCGATGTATCCACATCTTGGTTGCGCAGCAATTTGCCTTTGTTGAAGCGGCCTTCTGGGTCGACTTTGGCTTTGTAGTCAGCAAACGGTTTGAGCTCGTCGTCGGTCAAAAACTCCAGCTTGGTGATGCCAATGCCGTGCTCGCCCGAAATTACGCCGTCCAGCGAACGCGCCAGCACCATGATGCGAGCCACCGCTTCGTGAGCGGTTTGCAGCATGGCGTAGTTGTCACTGTTGACGGGAATGTTGGTGTGCACATTGCCGTCACCGGCGTGCATGTGCAGGGCTACCCACACGCGGCCTTTGAGCACGCGTTTGTGAATGGCGTTGCACTCTTCCAAGATGGGCGCGAGTTGCGCACCCGTGAAGATGTTTTGCAACTGCGCACGGATTTGTGTTTTCCAGCTCGCACGCAAGGTGTGCTCTTGCAACTGTGGGAAGAGTGCATCGCACTCGTTGAGCCACTGCTGCCACAGGCCACGCACTTCGCCCACAAGCGAGCGGGCTTGTTGCACGCGGTCTTCGAGCAACTCAGGTGTAGAAATGTCGGCTGCGTCGTCAGATTTGCCCAGAGGCAAATTACCTTTGGCAAAGAAGTCTTCCAAAGCGTCGCAAAGCTCCAGCTTGTTGCGCAAGCTCAGCTCGATGTTGATGCGTTCGATGCCATCGGTGTACTCGGCCATGCGTGGCAAAGGAATCACCACGTCTTCGTTGACCTTGAACGCGTTGGTGTGGCGACTAATGGCAGCGGTGCGCTTGCGGTCGAGCCAGAACTTTTTACGTGCTTCTGCACTCACGGCCACAAAGCACTCACCGCTGCGGGTGTTGGCCATGCGTGAGACTTCAGAGGTGACGCGCGCCACTTCGTCAGCGTCGTCGCCTGCGATGTCGCCAATCAGCAGCATCTTGGGCAAGCCACCGCGTTTGCTCTTGGTGGCATAACCCACAGCGCGCAAATAGCGGTCGTCCAAATGCTCAAGGCCGGCCAGCAACACACCGCTGCGCTTTTGCTCGGCAAACATGTAGTCTTTGATTTCCACGATGCTGGGCACCGCGTCTTTGGCG
>CANGOY010000167.1 GCA_947455585.1 Comamonadaceae bacterium | reverse complement strand
GGTAGCCGTCAAAAAGAATTCCTCTCCAGAGGCGACTGCACAAAATGCAAAGAAGGCAACAATCCAACTTCGTGGATAGAGTATTGGCCTCCGAAGCCAAGGGTCGTGGGTTCGATCCCCGCCAGCCGCACCAAGCCTCTCAGTCAGCAGAAGCTTGCTTCAATTCCAGCGCGCGGTCATACAAAGCGTTTTTCGCTTCGCCGCTGATTTCTGCCGCTACTTTCACGGCAGTTTTGAGTGGCAGCTCTTGCATCAAGATTTTCAGCAAGCGGTCGTTGTCCGAACCTTCAGTACGCGCTTGTGCTTGCGCGTGTATCACCAAGGCAAATTCACCACGCGTGCGCTGTGCATTGCTTGAGAGCCACGCGATCAAATCTTTGGCAGCCACCGTGGCAATCTCTTCAAACTGCTTGGTCAGTTCACGACCCACAGTGATGGGACGGTCGCCCAGCACGCCCATTGCGCTGGCCAGTGCCTCAATGCGGTGTGGCGCTTCAAGCAGCACTTGGGTGCGTGGCTCTTGGCCCAATACCGCGACAGCATGACCGCGCTCAGTCGCCTTCGAGGGTAAGAAGCCCACAAACACAAATCCAGACGAGTCATGTGCGGGCGTGCCACAAGCGCTCAAAAGTGCGGTCACGCTGCTCGCGCCAGGCAAGGGCATCACCCGCAAGCCGGCACTTTGCACCTGCCACGCCAAACGCGCGCCAGGGTCGCTGACGGCAGGCGTGCCTGCGTCACTCACATAGGCCACGCGTTGACCCGCCTGCAAGCGGCGAATCACTTCCTCCGCAGCTTCGGCTTCGTTGTGCTGATGTACCGCCAACCAATGCGAGGAGGATTTGTCGATGCCGTAGGCGCGCAGCAAAGTTTGTGAGTGGCGCGTGTCCTCACACGCCAGCGTGTCGCAAAGACTCAGCACATGCAGCGCACGCAAGCTGATGTCGGCCAAATTACCAATGGGCGTGGCCACCACATACAAAGTGCCTGTGGGGTGGTTTTGGGCGGCTGCGGCAGAGTGTGCGGCAGTCAAAGCGGAATCAAAGTTGATGTTCATCTAGGAGATGCTGTGAACAAACCCGATGGCAAAACGTAAATACGAACGACCACCAAGCAAAAAGGAGATGCGGCCGAAGACCGCGCGCAGCGCAATTATCGGACGCCCGGGCGGGGAGGCGGTGAAATAGATTTAATCGTTCGTGAGGGGGATGGCACGCTGGTGTTTGTCGAGGTCCGAAAACGCGGCAATGCCAAGCACGGCGGCGCCTTGGCCAGTGTCACATCGACCAAGCAGCGGCGTATCGTGTTTGCCGCACGCCACTTCCTGTTGAAACTGCGTCAACCGCCCCCATGTCGGTTTGATGCGGTCGCGGTTGAAGGCGAGGATTTGCTTTGGTTCAAAGCCGCTTTTGATGCCCAATGAGCGATAGGCAGACAACAGACACAAAAGGTATCATTGACGCATGCTAGAGCAACGAATTGAACAACACTTCATCGACTCCGCCGACCTGAAATACCAGGCCGCGCAAGTCTTGTCTAAACCCATCGCCGCCGCCGTGTCAGCCGTGCTGGCCAGCGTCACCAGTGGTGGCAAAGTGCTGGCGTGTGGCAACGGCGGTTCCGCCGCCGATGCGCAGCATTTTGCGGCGGAGTTCGTGGGCCGCTTTGAACGTGAGCGTCCGGAGTTGGGGGCCATCGCGCTCACCACCGACAGCTCCATCATCACGGCCATTGCCAATGACTACAGCTATGAACAAATTTTCTCGAAGCAGGTGCGTGCTCTCGGCCAGTCGGGCGATGTGCTTTTGGCCATCACCACCAGCGGCAGCTCACCTAACGTGTTGGCCGCCATTGAAGCGGCCCACGAGCGCGACATGACCGTGGTGGCCCTCACAGGCAAAGGCGGCGGCAAGATGAGCCAGGCCTTGCGCGAAACCGATGTGCACATCTGCGTGCCACACGACCGCACAGCACGCATCCAAGAAGTGCACTTGTTGGCCATCCATTGCATTTGCGACGGTGTGGATGCGCAATTGCTCGGCGACACAGAAGGTAAAGAATGAAATTTCTGAACAAATCAACGGCCTCGCTGTTGTCCACCTTGGTCATGTGTTTGGGCCTTGCCTCATGCGCAGCGCCGTTGATGTTTGGCGGCGTCATCGGCGGCGCGATGGTGGCGAGCGACCGTCGCACCACGGGCATACAAGTGGAAGACGAAGGGATTGAGCAACGTAGCGCCACGGCCATTCGTGAGAATTTTGGTAGCAAAGAACACATCAACATCACCAGCTACAACCGCCAAGTGTTGATCACGGGTGAAGTCACAAGCGATACCGTCCGTTCGCAAGTCGAGCAGTTGATTGGTCGCGTGCAAAACGTCCGTTCCGTGGTGAACGAATTGGCCGTTGGCCAAGTTTCTAGTACGAGTGAGCGCGCGAGTGATGTGTTGCTGGTCGCCAAAGTGAAGGCTTCGATGGTGGACACGGAAGATGTGTTCGCCAACGTTTTCAAAGTGGTGGGTGAGCGAGGCACCATTTACTTGATGGGTCGTGTGACTCAGCGTGAATCAAAACGCGCCACCGAGGTGGTGCGTGGTGTGAGTGGCGTCAAGCGCGTGGTGCGTGTGTTTGAATACATCACGGAAGACGAACTGCGCGCCATGCAGCCCAAGCGCAGCGATTCTCAATCTGTGAACCTCAACGCGCCTAAATCCAATGCCGCGCAACAACCTGTTGTGACACCGATTAAATAAATCGCACCGCTTCAGACATACAAAAGCCCCGAGGTTCGCATCGAACCGTCGGGGCTTTTTTGTGGGCGACTGAGGTTCAGCGCAAGCGCTTGATGAGGCTAGATGTATCCCAGCGTTTGCCGCCCATGTCTTGCACGTCGCCGTAGAACTTGTCCACCATTTGCGTCACGGGCAACACAGCGCCGTTGCGCTTGGCTTCGTCAAACACGAGGCCTAAGTCTTTGCGCATCCAATCCACGGCAAAGCCGAAATCAAACTTGTCTGCCACCATCGTTTTGCCACGGTTGTCCAGCTGCCAGCTTTGTGCGGCGCCTTTGCCAATGACGTCGAGCACGAGGTTCATGTCGAGGCCGGCTTTTTGACCGAAGGCAACCGCTTCGCTTAACCCTTGCACCAAGCCTGCGATACAGATTTGGTTCACCATCTTGGTCAGTTGGCCTGCGCCTGGCTCACCCATCAAGGTGAACGCGCGAGAGAAAGCCATCGCCACAGGTTTGACTTGTTCAAACACTGGCGCATCGCCGCCGCACATCACGGTCAGCATGCCGTTTTGTGCGCCACCTTGACCGCCGGATACAGGTGCATCGATGAAGTGGATGCCTAGGTTTTTGGCGGCTGTGTAAATCTCGCGGGCCACGTCAGCGGATGCTGTGGTGTGGTCGACCAACACCGCACCTGGCTCCATGCCAGCCAACATGCCGTCAGCGCCAAACACCACCGAGCGCAAGTCGTCGTCATTGCCCACGCAGCAAAACACAATGCTCGCGCCCTTGGCTGCTTCGCGTGGGGTCAGTGCGCTCTTGGGGGCTTTGCTGTTGGCAAACTCTTTCACCCAAGCCTCAGACTTGGCGGGTGAACGGTTGTACACCGTCACGGCGTGCCCTGCGGTGGCTAAGTGGCCGGCCATGGGGTAGCCCATCACGCCCATGCCGATGAAGGCAACGTGGGCGGAAGCGGCGGGTTCGTAGGTTTTGGCGTTGATGCTGGACATGCGGGTTTCCATAGAGGGTTGAACTGCGACGAATCATAGAGGCTCAGGCTTGTGCGCCCGTGTCACACAGGTAACGCGCTACAAGTCTTGTGGGCCTTGTTAAAGTACCTACACATGAACACTTCAGACCACGCGCATAGCAACCCCCTTCGCGACAAGCTTCATGCTGTGCAGGCCCGCATTGCTGCGGCGTGTGCAGCGAGCGCTCGCAGCGTTGAGAGCGTGCAGTTACTGGCGGTGTCCAAAACCTTTAGCGCAGAAGACGTGCGCCAAGTCGCCGCCTGCGGCCAACGCGACTATGGCGAAAACTACATCCAAGAAGGCGTGGACAAAATCATCGCGCTGCAAGACAGCCAGCCCGCATTGGTCTGGCACTGCATTGGCCCCATGCAAAGCAACAAAACCAAACTCGTGGCCGAGCACTTCGATTGGGCGCACACGGTAGACCGCCTCAAAATTGCGCAGCGCCTGAACGACCAACGCCCAGCGTACCTAGCGCCACTCAACGTGTGCCTGCAAGTCAACATCGACGGCGGCGAAACCAAATCAGGCATCGCCCCCGCCGACGTGCTGGCGCTTGCAACCGAAGTAGCCAAGTTGCCCCGCTTGGTATTGCGTGGCCTCATGACCATCCCAGACCCTGTGGAAGGCTTTGACGCGCAAGTAGCTGTGCACGCCAAAGCACGCGCCTTGTTTGACGAAGTGAAAGCCGCGTTGAATTTGCCCCAGTTCGACACCCTGTCGATGGGCATGACGGGCGACCTAGAAGCCGCCGTCCACGCGGGCAGCACGATGGTGCGGGTGGGGACAGCGATTTTTGGTGGGCGAACTTACCCCGTTTAAACCTGCGGCAAATTAAAACCGCGGCAAATCCGGATGCTTAATCTGCCCCGCACGCACCAACATCTTGCCGTATTCGGCGCAGCGGTGCAGGGTGGGGATGACCTTGCCGGGGTTGAGTAAACCCTTGCTGTCAAAGGCGCGCTTCACGCCAAACATCTGTTCGTTTTCTTCGGCGCTGAACTGCACGCACATGCTGTTCACCTTCTCGATGCCCACGCCGTGCTCGCCTGTCACCGTGCCGCCCATGGCCACGCTGGTTTCCAAAATGTCGGCGCCAAACTGTTCGCAGCGGTGCATTTGATCGAGGT